>JBKPNA010000217.1:0-13385 GCA_046765695.1 Actinomycetota bacterium
GACGCGAGCCGGATCGACGATGCCTCCCGCCGCGTTCATGTGCTGACAGAGCACCTTGGGGAGTCCCGGCCGCCGGGCAGCGATCCGGAGCAGCTCGTTCAACCACCCTCTTGGCCCCGGAACGACGGTGACGTGATCGCCGCGTTCGACGTTCAGCCGTCCGCCGACACCTGGCGCGGAGAAGGCGAGGACTTCACCATCGTCCGGCTCGAGACTCGCCCGAACATGGCCGTCGGGTACGTCCCGTGGGATCCCTTCGCCACGGAGCAGGTCTTCGAGGTGAGTGGAGAGGATTCGGCACTGCCCCCACCGGACGCAGCCAGACCGGTCCTCATCGTCGGACGGGACATCCATCAGCACGCCTTCGCGCGAGCCGCCGTCGACCGGTTGCGGGCCGAGCACAGCTCGGTGCTCGTGGTCGAGATGGGCTGGCCGTCCGACGACCGCCGCTACGCCCACATCGCGACCTTCGGCGCGTCGCGGCTGGTCGGCCGGGCGCTGCTGACCTACCTCGCCGCGGATTCCAGGTCGGCCTAGGGTTTGCCTCGATGGAAGTCGTTATTCTCCCGTCGGCCGCCGAGGTCGGCCGGCTGGCGGCTCGGAGGATCGCCAAGCTGATCAAGGGCAAGCCGGCAGCGGTGATCGGGCTCGCGACCGGGTCCTCGCCGCTGGCCATCTACGCCGAGCTCGCCGCCGCCGTGCGGGACAGGTCGCTCGATGCGAGCCGGGTCAGCGGGTTCGCGCTGGACGAGTATGTCGGCATCCCCGAGAAGCACCCGGAGTCGTACGCCTCGGTGCTCCGCAGGGAGGTGACCGAGCCGTTGGGTCTTGATCCGTCCCGGGTGCATGTTCCCGATGGCCGCGCCTCCGACCTCGAGGGCGCCTGCCACGCGTACGAGGCGGCCATCCGCGACGCCGGCGGCATCGACCTGCAGATCCTCGGCATCGGGGCCAACGGCCACATCGGCTTCAACGAGCCCACCTCGTCGTTCGGGTCCCGCACCCGGATCAAGACGCTGGCGCCGCGTACCCGCGCAGACAACGCCCGCTTCTTCGACTCGCCCGAGCAGGTACCCATGCACTGCCTGACCCAGGGGCTCGGCACGATCATGGAGGCGCGGGAGCTGCTGCTGGTCGCCCAGGGCATCCGTAAGGCGGCGGCGGTCGCCGCGGCGATCGAGGGGCCGGTGACGAGCATGTGGCCGGCCACGATCCTGCAGTTCCATCCGGAGGCCACGGCGATCATCGACGAGGACGCCGCGAGCCAGCTGACCCTGACCGACTACTACCGCTACACCTACGACAACAAGCCGAGCTGGCAGCACTTCTGATCACCTGAGCCACGGCAGCCGCGTCAAGATGGCTAACGGGTGTCCCAGGGCGTCTAGCCACGCTCGCTAGCCGTCTTGATGCGGCAAACGTGGAACCGAGTGGTCGCTGACCCGGGCGACCTCGGATTGCAGAGCGCGGAACCGACCCTCGTCAACCTCGACTCCGACGCTTCGCAGGGCCAGTACGCAGGCGCCGACGACACCGTCCCCCACGGGGATGACATCGGTGTCTGCAGCTGGCGGCTCCAGCTCTGCCCGCAACTCAGGCGGCGCCGCCAGCATCCCTCGGACCAGTACGCTGCCGCCCCCGACCACCGGGCCGTCCAGCTCCGGGATGCGGACCGCCGCCACCAGCTTCGCCAGGGCTGCCGAGGCGGCAACGAGAATGCTCCGCGCCGTCGGGTCGTCGTGCACGGCAAACGCGAGTGGGGCGAACTGGGCCAGCGAAATCGGCTGCCGGGAGTAGACGGCGGGAACGAGCTCCGCGAGCGCCCGGGCCCGGTCGCCGTGGCTGTCGGTTGGCTGCGTGATGCCCATCGCGTCCAGCACGAGACCGGTCAGGGCCGTCGGCGGCTGCTGCCCGTCGAGCGCAGCGACCACCGCCCGCGCCACCCGACGGCCGATCCAGAAACCGCCACCTGCATCACCGAGCAGCCAGCCCTTGCCGCCCGCGACCCGGTCCAGCCGGCCGCCGACAACCCGCGCCGCGATAGTCCCGGTCCCGGCGATCAGGGCGTATCCGTCGAGTAGGTACGTCCCGGAGTGGAAGATGCCGAGCAGGTCGGGCTGGAACTCGATCCGCGGCCACCCCAGCGCAGCCAGCCGGGCGCTCACCAGCTCCCGGAACTCGGTGCTTCGCACCCCCGCCATCGCCAAGACGGCGAGTGGCTCAGCATCGCGGGCCACTCCGGCACCGGCCTGATCGACCGCGTCCGCGATCGCACTCACCGCGCTGTCGACGCCAGCAGCAGTCGGGTTTCCCGTGCCCGCCCGGCCGTAGCCGTACGCCGTGCCGGACAAGTCCAGCGTGATCGCCCGGGTGCTGGTTCCGCCGGCATCCAGAGCGAGAAGGATTGGCATCGGTTTGGTCACTTCGCTTGCAGGGCTGGGAAGTGAACAGTATCGTAAGAGAAATTTTCAGCTATCTGTATCGATGGAGATACTGATTTTCACGACTGAGAGAGCTGCAGCAACCCGCGAGCACCCGCCTGCGGTCGCTGATCGCATTAGATCACTGCTGCCCGACATGCCCTCGGCCGTGGCCCGCGTCGCCGACTACCTGCTCCGTGAGCCTCAGGCGCCGCTGACCCTGTCCATCGGCGAGCTCGCCGACCGTGCCGACACCTCACCGGCGACGGTCACCCGGTTCTGCCGGATGATCGGCTACGCCGGATATGTCGAGATGCGTGTCGGCATCGCCACCGACGTGGGCCGGAGCACAACCGTCGACTCCTGGACCAGCGAGATAGGCCGCGCCTTCGGCCCCGACGACTCGCCCGAGGATCTGCTGCGGATGCTGATCAGCAGCCACATCCGGACGCTGCGCCAGGCGACGTCCGCGATTGACCTGACCGTGCTCACCGAGGTCTCCCGGCTCGTCGCGCTGAGCTCGCACGTGGACATCTACGGTGTGGGCGGCAGCGCGATGCTGGCCGAGGAAATGCAGGGTCGGCTGTACCGGATCGGGATCAACGCGTACGCCTGGGCGGAGGTCCATATCGGCCTCACCAGCGCGGCGATCCAGGACGAGAGCACCGTGGCAATCGGCATCTCCACCACCGGCCGGACGGAGGAGACCATTCAGATGCTGGCCGAGGCGGGTCGGGCCGGGGCCCGCACCGTGTCGATCAGCAACAACCCCAACTCACCGCTCGCCGAGCTCGCCGACCTGAGCATCGTGACGTCGATCTACGAGCAGTACCTGCAGCCCGATGATCTGTCCGCCAAGCACGGCCAGCTGCTCGTCCTTGACCTGCTCTATCTGCTCGTCGCGCAGCAGAACTTCGACCGGTCCAGTGCCAAGCTCGCCGCATCGGCGCGGGCCGTGTCGTCCCATCGGCGCCCGCGTCGGCACGCCGCCCCAGCGGCTCGGCTAGCGTCCGGTGACGGGGCCGAGCCGGCCGCCGCGCACGCCAGGAGCCGCCGATGACTACCAGCAATGCCTACTCCGACCTGGTACGCGGCTTCGCCGACGAGGTCCGGTCGCGGCTCGACGCGATCGCCGACCTGGCAGCATCCGGCGGCCTGGATCCCGCCGTCGACCTGCTCACCCGAGCCGTCGAGTCCGGCGCGGTGATCCAGGCGTTCGGCACCGGCCACTCCGAGGCGTTCGCGATGGAGATCGCCGGCCGCGCCGGGGGACTGATTCCGACCAACAAGATCGCGCTGCGGGACCTCGTGCTCCGGGGCGGCCGCCCGCTCGACGTCCTCGGCGGGGCATCCCTGGAACGCGACGCAAGCGTGGTCGAGGACCTGTGGAACCTGTCGCCGATCGGGCCGGGCGACGTCTTCGTCATCGCGTCCAACTCCGGCGTCAACGGCTCCGTGGTCGGTCTGGCGCTGCTCGCCAAGGAGAAGGGCCACGGTGTCATCGCCGTCACCTCGCTGCAGCACACCATGCAGGTCACGCCCAAGCACCCGAGCGGCCAGCGGCTGAGCGACGTCGCCGATGTGGTGCTCGACAACCTCGCCCCGTACGGCGACGCCACCCTCACGCTGCCGGGGGGAACGGGGGGGCCGGCCGGAACTGACCAGCCCGCAGTCCCGGTCGGCGCGATCTCCTCGATCACCAGCGCGTTTCTCGCCCAGCTGCTTACAGTCGGCGTAGCCGAACGCATCCGCGCCACCGGCCAGGTGCCGCCGCTCTACCTCTCGGCAAACATCCCGGGCGGTGACGAACACAATTCCGTACTAGAACGTCAGTACGAGGGCAGGATCCGACGCGGCACCTAGCCGCGCCGGTGAACGGCCCGTTCAGCACAACTCAATTCCCACAATGATCTGTCCAACTTGGAGGCACATCACATGACCATCACCAACCAGCCGCTGCGGCGGCGCGACTTCCTCCGCGGCTCCCTGGGGCTCGCCGCCCTGGCCACCACGGGGTCCCTTGCCGCGTGCGCCACCTCGGGCACCGGGACCACATCCGGGGCGACCTCCTCGGCGGCAGGCCCGGTCAGCGACACCAATCCGTTCGGCGTTCAGGCCAACTCGACCGTCGATGCGGTGATCTTCAACGGCGGCTACGGCATCGACTACGCCGAGTTCGCCGGACAGCAGGTGCAGCAGAAGCAGCAGGGCGTCTCCGTCAAGGTCACCGCTGCGACGAACATCGCGCAGACCCTGCAGCCCCGGTTCGTGGCTGGCAACCCGCCGGACGTGATCGACAACAGCGGCGCCAACGCGATCGGCATCAATACGATCCGCGACCAGCTGGCCACGCTGGACGACGTCATCGCGGCGAAGAACTACGAGGGCACGGTGATCAAGGACACCCTCTACGAAGGCGTCACGAAGCCGGGCACCTTCGACGGCAAGTTCATCGTGCTCAACTACGCCCTCACGGTGTACGCGCTCTGGTACTCCGCGTCCCTGTTCGACCAGAACGGCTGGACGGTCCCCAAGACGTACGACGAGATGCTCGACCTCGGTGCCAAGGCCAAGAGCAAGGGCAAGTACCTGCTCGGCTGGGGCAAGGAAGCGGCGACCTACTACCAGACGATGGCGATCGCCTCCGCGATCAAGCAGGGCGGTGACGATGTCCGGCTCGCGCTGGAGAACCTCAAGCCCGACTGCTGGTCGATGCAGCCCGTCCAGGACGTGTTCACCGGGCTGAAGAAGATCATCGACGCCGGCTACGTCAAGCCGGGCGGCGCGGGAACGCAGTTCACCGCAGCACAGGCCCAGTGGAGCGAGGCCGAGCAGTTCATCCTCTACCCGTCGGGCGGCTGGATCGAGAACGAGATGAAGAAGCAGACCAAGAGCGGCTTCAAGATGACCGGTGCACCAGAGCCGGTCGTCTCGAGCGACTCGAAGATGCCGTGGGAGGCGATGCACTCGACTGCCGGTGAGCCGTACGTCGTGCCGTCCCAGGGCAAGAACATGGCCGGTGGCAAGGAGTTCATGAGGGCCATGCTCTCCAAGGACGCGGCAGTCAACTTCGCCAAGACGAAGCTGGCCTCGACCATCGTCAAGGGCACCGTGCCGGCGGACGGCTTCGGGTCGACCGCGCTGCAGTCGCAGATCAAGTTGCTCGAGGCTGCGGGCTCGAACATCTTCTCCTGGAATTTCGTCGATCTGTACGGCATGAACCAAGATCAGCTGGTGGTGTGGAACACCTTCCTGCAGGGTGGCTCCAGCGTCGCAGACCTGACCAAGGGCCTCCAGGCCATCACCGATAAGGTTGCCAAGGACGACTCCATCAAGAAGGTCCAAGTGCAATGACCGCGGTCACCAGTCCGCCGGTCGGCCGGCCGACCGGCTTCCGGGCCCTCGCCTCGTCGCGCTGGCGCCGGCGGAACCTGACCTTCGACAAGATCAGCTTCTTCCTGGTGTTCCTGATCGTGCCGCTGGTCGGCTACCTCGCCTTCGTGGTCTCCCCGTTCGTCCAGGCTGCGTACTTCTCCCTGACGAACTGGACCGGCTTCTCACCGTCGATGCAGTTCATCGGCCTGGCCAACTACACGAAGTTGCTCCAAGACGACACGTTCCGGACGGCGGTGGGCAACAGCATCACCCTGGCGATCGTCGTGCCGACCGTCACGCTGGCCGTCGCTCTGTTCTTCGCCTCGCTGGTGACGGTCGGTGGGCCGAGTTCGGGCCGGGTGCGTGGGCTGCGCCACTCGAGTCTCTACCGGGTGGTGTCCTTCTTCCCCTACGTCGTCCCGGCCATCGTGATCGGGCTTATCTGGTCTGCGATCTACGACCCGAACAGTGGACTGCTCAACGGCATCCTGACCCGAATCGGGATCGAGCAGGCGAAGTCCTTCGCGTGGCTGGGCGACGTCCGGACCGCGATGCCGGCGGTGATGTTCGCCATCGTGTGGGGCCTGATCGGGTTCTACATGGTGCTGTTCGTCGCCGCGATCAAGGGCATTCCCGCCGAGGTGTTCGAGGCGGCCCGAGTGGATGGCGCCGGCCGGTTCCGAACCGCGGTCTCGATCACCATCCCGCTGATCCGGGACAACGTGCAGACCGCCTACATCTATTTGGGCATCCTCGCGCTGGACGCCTTCGTCTACATGGCGGCCCTTGAGCCCGGCGGCGGGCCGGCCAACTCGACGCTGGTGATGTCGCAGCAGCTGTTCACCACGGCGTTCACCAAGGGCCAGTTCGGGTACGCCTGTGCGATGGGCGTGGTCCTCGCCGTCGTCACCCTCGCGTACGCAGGGCTGGTCTTCTTGATCAACAGGCTTACCGGCGGGAGAAGTGAGGTGGGCGAATGAGCCAGATCGCCACCAACCTCCAGGAGCAGAGCGTCGGACCAGCCACCGACACCCGTATTGAGGGGGCCGAGCCCGGGCAGCGCACCACCACCGGCGACAAGGTCGTCGGCACCTTCGCCCACACAGTGTTGATCATCTGGTGCCTGCTGGTCGTCGTCCCGCTGCTCTGGGTGATCTTGTCGTCGTTCAAGACCAGTTCGGAGATCTTCGCCTCACCGTTCTCGCTGCCGGCGAGCTGGAACTTCACCAACTACCGGAACGCCTGGACCACCGCCGGGATCGGCAGCTTCTTCTTCAACTCGGTGATCGTGGTCTTCGGGGCCCTGTTCCTGACCATGCTGTTCGGTGCGATGTCAGCTTACGTCCTGGCGCGGTTCGAGTTCCCTGGCAGCCGGCTGCTGTACTACCTGATGCTTGCCGGGCTGACGTTCCCGATCTTCCTGGCCATCGTGCCGCTGTTCTTCGTGCTCCGCGGGATCGGGCTGCTCAACACCCTCCCGGGCCTGATCTTGACGTACGCGGCGTTCGCCTACCCCTTCACCGTGTTCTTCCTGCACGCGTTCTTCCGATCGCTCTCCCGATCGATCGCCGAGGCGGCCGCCATGGACGGTGCGGGGGAGTGGCGGATCTTCTTCCAGATCATGCTGCCGATGGCCCGGCCTGGCCTGGCGACGGTGGCGATCCTGAACTTCGTCGGGCTGTGGAACCAGTTCCTGCTGCCGGTGGCGTTGAACACCAACCCCCAGCACTATGTGCTGACCCAGGGCATGGCGTCTTTCGCTTCCCAGGCGGGATACTCGGTCGACTTCGGCGCCCTGTTCGCGGCCGTGGTGATCACAGTCGTGCCGGTGCTGATCGTCTACCTGATCTTCCAGCGCCAGCTGCAGGGCTCGGTGTCCCAGGGCACCAACAAATAGCCGCGAGATCCCGACAAGGTGTTCATTTGTGCCGGGAGTACCCGGCACAAATGAACACCTTGTCCAGCCGCATGTCGCTGCGTGCCCGATCGGGCAGGAATCTGTGGACGTCTCGCGACCCAAACAACGCATGTCGCGCCGGACCGCCTGCCTCTACCCTGGCTGGACGGAGCCGCCGTGGGCGGCGTCGTGCCGATTGGAACTGAAGTGACCAGGAAATCGGTCTCACATCCGAATCAGACTCGTCGAGTCCAGCTGCGATCGAGTGCTTCCGCGCGGATGTCGGAGCCCACCGTGCGATCTCTGCTGGCGGCTCAGTCCGGTCGGCCTGTCCGCCCCCAAGACGTGGTTTCGCTGCAACACGCCGCCGGCAATCGGGCGGTGAGCCGGTTGCTGGCCGAAGCCGGCTCCTTGGCTTCGGTGCAACGCCAGCCCGAGCAGCGTGTGCTTCCGCCGGCCACACAGCGCTGGGACGTCGAGGAGCCGTACCGAGACCAGGCGGCGATGTATCGGACGACGAAGACCGAGGTAACGGCATGGGCTGAGGTCGGACCCGGCAAGCCGCGGATCTCATATCGGCGGGAGGTGGAGCTCCAAACAGTCGATGGCATCACGTTCTACCTCGACATTCGAGGGAGCGTCGCCCTGGCGCCGGGCACCGCGTTGCCGACCAGCGCGGAGGCGGCACTGCAGATGCAGGGCCGGAAGGTTCTCAGCCAGCGCACCCTGCACGTAGAGGGCGGTGATGTCATCGAGGTGCGTGAGTACTCCCCCCATGAGATCGGCGGACAGTCGTTTGGCTTTGTCGCCAGAGCCGTGATGCCCGATTACGCCCAGCTTCCGCTTACTACCGCAGAGCAGGAGAAGGCGATACTTGCCTACCTGGCGAAGCTGCCCCGGCGGCCCAAAGCGCCGGTCGCCGCCGACGAGGGCGGCACCGGGGAGGAGGGCCGCAGCACGCTGGGTGTCGCGGCCGATATCGGCACCGACTTCATCCCGATCGTCGGTGAGCTCAAAGACCTGTACCGCGCAGTCACCGGCACGGATCCGGTCACCGGCGAGAAACTGAAATGGTGGGAACGAGCGCTGGCAGCCCTCGGTGCCATCCCTCTCATTGGCAAGCTGGGCAAGGGCCTCCGTTCGGGGATCAAGTGGCTAGGCAAGGGCTTGAGCTGGCTGAAAGGCAGAGGGGCCGCACTGGCTGCCTGGTTCGCCGAGAAGATCGAGAAATGGCGGTACTCGCGCAAGGGCATAACCGCAGGAAGCAAGGCAAAGACGTTCCTCCATGAAACGGAGGCGTTGGTCGCCGTCGTCGACAAGGATGGAAAGATCATCGCGAAGAAGAACGCGGTGACGACCAGCCACCAGGCCCTGATCGACCAGAAGCTGAACGGCAAGCTGCCGGAGGGTGCCCGCGCAGTGACGATCTTCAAGGAAGGTGGGGAGATCCACGTGCACGACTCGCGTGGCATTCACGGTAGCGCCGGTCCTTCCCCACCTTGGATCAGAGACGCGGTCAGAGAACAGGTCGAGTAGCGGCCCGGTGTTGGCAGGCACCAAGCAGTCGTTAGAGCGGACGCACCTCGTATCGGCCTCCGTCCTCCACCAGGAGCACGCCGTCACCTTTGCCCATGGCGGCGTTCGCCTGCCCGACCAGCCCGTACACGGCGGCCTCGTTCGTCGGGCTGTGGCCGACGACCAGGGCGCGACCACCCTCGGGCAACTGCTCGACGACCCGCCGGAGCGCCGCACCGAGCAGCCGACTCTCCTGCTCGACAAGATCGGGGTCGACGGCGCGCATCTCCTCGATCGAGGCGCCCTTTCCGGCCGCCTTTGCTGCATCGCGCCACCGGTCCTCGACAGACGACCGAAGGGCCGTTTCGGTGCTGATCGGAGTCTCGTCCTGACCGGCTGCCCCGCGCAGGATGCTGAGCATCTGGGTGGCACGCTGAGCACCAGTGGAGACAAACGCCGCGTACGGCGGATGCAGCCCGGTCCGGCCGATCTCCTCGGCGTCCGCGACGCCCTGCTCGCTCAGCTGGTCGCCGTCGTTGTCGGTGTGCCGGCGCAACTCGACATATCGCATAGATACATCCTGATGGAGGGCGCTAGAGGCGAGGACGGCCGGTGACGTCGGCGAGAATCTCATCCAGGGTGCCCAGGGGGTCTGTCCTGGAGATCGCGTCGGCGAGCCGTCGGGCGTTGTCCCGGTAACCGGGCTCGGCCAGAACAGCCGTGACTGCCCTGCCGATCGCCTCCGGTTTCGGGCGTTCGGCTCGCAAGTTGACGCCGCTACCGCACCACGCGACTCGGGCGGCGACCTCGGGCTTGTCCTCCCTCGCTCCGGCAACCACGAGCGGCACCCCGTGAGCCAGCGCCATCTGTACGCCGCCGTAGCCGCCGTTGGTCACCATGACGTCGGTCCTCGGAAGCAGCTCGGCGTACGGCAGCATCTCGGCCACTCGTACGTTGCCGGGAAGCGTCATTCGGAGTTCGTCCACCGGCCGCCCACCCGTGGCAACGACCACCAGCAGATCCATCTCTGCCAGGGCGGTGATCGTCGGCTCGATCACCTTGGACAGGTCCGTGTTGTCCAGGGTTCCCTGGCTTACGTGTACGACCGGTCGACCGGGCTCGAGGTCAGGCCACCATGGTGGCAGTTCGACCCGCGGTGCGGCGCCCAGCAGCGGACCGGCGTACGTCAGATGTGCCGGTGCGTCGGATCTTGGGTACTCGAACTCCGGCACCGTGAACTGCACGATGTGATCGGCCAGCCGGTACGCGTCGAGCGGGAACATTTCCGGCGGGGTCAGACCAAGGTCGATGAGCAGCTGATCGGCTGCCTGGCTGATCGGACGCAGAATCACCCGCTGCACCAGGCCCTTCAGGGCCCGGTTGCGGAGCCTGCCCAGTGTCGAGGAGGACGGCGGCAGGCCGAGCCCGTAGGGCGCGGTGTCCACGCTGCTCAAGGTAAGGGGCAAGACGCCAAGGCTGACCCACGGCGGGTGCGGTTCTGCTCCGAGATGCAGGGGTAGGACCCCGACGAACGCGAAGTCGCTCAGCACGGCATTGGCCGGCTCGTCGACAAGCAGTTGCTGCAACGCTCGATATTGATGGCGGCCAGGTGCGATGAACACATTCAGGAGGTCGAACCGCAGTGAAGCGATCCCTTTGTTCTTGGCACGCTCGGGGAAGGACGTGGCCAGGTCCCGGTCGTCGAAGTCTGCCGCCTCCGGCAGGGCCACGAACTCCGCACCGGTGGCCGATACAGCGTCGCCGAATCGGGAGCCGGTCATCATCCGTACCCGATGCCCGGCGCCGACTAGATGCCGAGCGACGGCGAGGACGGGTCCGACATGACCGTTGATCGGGCACACGCACAGCACGTAGTTCTTCATCGTTCGATCACGCTATCCGTTGCCTCCCGGCAGCAGCTCCAGCCAGCACCTCGGTTAAGGTCCGAGTCAGGGAGTTCGCCGAAGGGAGCCACCATGAGCTCGACGCCAACCGACCAGTCTTCAAGCCCGGCGGAGCAGCCGACCCAGGAAGTGTCACCGCCGAACGCTGGAGAGGGAATCCGCTTTGCAGCCGTGGGGCTGGATCACGCCCACATCTATGGCCAGATCTCCGGCCTGCTGGGGCAGGGCTGTGAGCTCGTCGGACTGAGTTCCGACGACCCGGATGCTTCGGTGGCCAAGGAGGTCCGGAGCCGATGGCCGGACGCGCCCTGGGTCGACGACCCGGAGCAGCTGCTGCAGGACGACCAGATCGACGTGATCGTCACCGCGGCGATCCCCGACCGCCGAGCATCGATCGCCGTCACGGCGATGCGCAACGGCAAGGACGTTGTCACGGACAAGCCGGGCTGCGTCTCCTTCGAGCAGCTGGAGGAGGTCAAGAAGGCGGTGGCGGAGACCGGTCGGTTCTGGTCGGTCACGTTCTCGGAGCGGTTCGAGGTTCGTTGCGTTGCCCGGGCGGGCGAGCTGGTACGCGCCGGCCGGATCGGCGAGGTGGTGCAGACGCTCGGGCTGGGCCCGCACCGCGAGGGGGATCGGGCACACCTGGCCGGCGGCGCCGGCCGTCCGGACTGGTTCTACGACGAGGACCGGTTCGGCGGCATTCTCAACGACATCGCCAGCCATCAGATCGATCAGTTCCTGTGGTTCACCGGCTCGACGACCGCCGAAGTCGTGGCGAGCACGGTGGCCAACTACACACATCCCGACAACCCCAAGATGCAGGACTTCGGGGAGGTGCTGCTGCGCAGCGAGTCGGCCCACGGCTACATCAGGGTCGACTGGTACACCCCGCAAGGCCTACCGACCTGGGGCGATGGCCGGCTGATCGTCCTTGGCACCGATGGATATCTGGAGATGCGGAAGTACGTCGATCTGGAGGGACGGCCCGGCCGTGACCACCTGTTCGTGGTGGACCAGGAAGGAACCTCCTACATCGACTGCTCCGACGTACCGCTGACCTACTACGCGGACCTGGTGCTCGACGTGCGCGAGCGGACCACGAATGCTTGCCCCCAGGAACACACCTTCGAGGTGATGCGCCTCGCTCTGGAGGCCCAACAGCGCGCCACCCGACGCGGCGCTGCCCGCTGATGGCGGGGGCCTTGTTCACAAGGCAGACTCCCTGAGCCGGTCGGGCGCCGCTGGGAGCTGCTGTTGCTCCCGAACAGGGCCAGGATCGCAGGGCAGTCGCCAGTCGAGCACTCTCTCGTAGGGAAATCAGCACCGGCACCTTCATCTGTCGATTGTTTCCCGCTGAGTGCGATGAAACATCTGAACCGACCGGCCCGCTAAAACGTCTCGAGTTCAGAGTCAGCCGGCGACTCTGGCCGGGTGACGGTTTCGGGCAGTTGACCGGGATCGACCCGAGTTGAACGTTCAGCAACCTACTGATTGGCCAGTCCCGAACGATGGCACCCGACTACTTGAAAGAGACAAAGAAGTCGCTGAAATTCCAATCCTGTAAGGGATCTGTGTCGAATGGGCAGGGCCATCTTGCTCCGTCTTCGCTATTGGAGGGCCTATCCGGAGACGCCATTGGGACCGCTTTTGCTGACCAGGCTCTAGGCACTGGGGCTCCTGGCATGAGAATGTCTTCCTCGTGGCTTTTCCACCGCCATTTGAGCCGGGCGCCTCTCCGCGCCACGTGGTGGAGTCACCGAGGCTTGATCTGCATGCCGCGCATCTGGTGGATTTGATGTCCCAGATCGCCTTGGGCAACCATCAGGCGTTTGCCGATCTTTACGACCTGACCGCTCGCCGAGTTTACGGAACGGTGGTCCAGGTATTGCGGTCTCACGAACACGCTGAGGAGGTGACCCAGGAGGTCTACGCCGAGGTGTGGCAGCAGGCCGCGCGCTACAGCGCGGCCAAGGGAACTGTCAACACCTGGCTGATCACGATGGCCCGGCGCCGGGCGGTGGACCGGGTGCGGTCAGTGTCCAGTGAGATTGCCCGCGACGAGCGGTACGCCCAGGCCGCCGGTCCGGAGATCGACGAGGTCTGGGACCGCGCCACGCAGCGGCAGGACGTCGAATGGGTGCGTTCCGGCCTTCGGTCCTTGACGGATCTGCAGAGCGAAGCACTGACCCTCGCCTATTACGAGGACCTCACCCAAAGCCAGATTGCGACACGACTGAATGTGCCTGTCGGCACGGTCAAGTCGCGAATCCGCGA
>JBKPNA010000218.1:0-6321 GCA_046765695.1 Actinomycetota bacterium
GCTCTGCATCGTCGAACACCAGGTGCTCGTAGACCTCGTCGCAGATCACCAGGACGTCGTGGCGAATCGCCAGGCGGGCGATTTCGGCCAGATCCGCCCGGTCCAGCACGATGCCGGTCGGGTTGTGCGGGGAGTTGATCAGCACCGCCTTGGTCCGCTCGGTGAAGGCGGCCGCCAGCTCGGTGTGGTCCAGCCGGAACTCGGGTCCGAACAGCCCGACGCCGACCCGGCGGCCGCCCGCCAGGTCGATGGAGGCTGCGTAGGAGTCGTAGAACGGCTCCAGGGCGATCACCTCATCGCCTGGGTTGACGAAGGCCAGGATGGCCGCCGCCAGCGCCTCGGTCGCTCCGGTGGTGACCAGCACCTCCGTGTCCGGGTCGTAGCTCAGCCCGTAGTAGCGGCGGCTGTGCTCCGCGATCGCCTCCCGCAGCGGCCGGATGCCGCGACCCGGTGGGTACTGGTTGACACCGCTCGCGATTGCCGCCCGTGCCTCGTCCAGCATGAAGTCCGGACCATCGGTGTCGGGGAAACCCTGGCCGAGGTTGACCGAGCCGGTGGCGACCGCCAGCGCCGACATCTCCGCGAAGATGGTCGTCGTCGCCGAGCGGACCCGATCAGCCTGCCAGCCGACGGATGCCATAGGCAGACCCTAATCCCAATCCGGGCATGCACGTACGGTCCTCCTCCCCCTGGTAGGAGGACCGTACGCACCCCCTCGGGCCGGGCGGCTAGCTCCGCCGGCGCCCGGTCAGCAGCGGGCCGGCCAGCAGCAGGGCCAGCAGGCCGCCGATCAGCAGCGGAAGCATGGCCGCGCTACTCCCCGTGTGGGCCAGCTGATCGCTGGCCCTACCCGCCGGGTCGACAGCCGGCTGGCTGGTCACCGGCAGCACCTGCCCACCGAACAGCTGCCCACCAACGATGCCGCCGAGGAAGCGGATGGTGGTGGGGACAGTCGCCACCGGAGCGGCGTTCTGCACGATGCCCTTGACCGAGCCGTCTCCGGTGGGCCGGTCGGCTGCTATGCCGAGCCTGCCGAACCTGTTCGGATCGGAGCCGCCGCGGTCAGTACGCCCGCCGGACCCCGTCCCGTCGGAGCCACCGGTGGGATCGGTCGCGCCGGTACCGCCGGAGCCACCCCCCGGACCGGTCCCGTCGGAGCCGCCGGCAGTTGCACCACAGCTGCCACCATTGATCCGCACGCAGCCCACGGCGTCCACCAGGTCACCGGCGGTCACCGTCAGCCCGGAGCCGATCGTCGGCAGGATCGGGTTGGCGTCGCCGCCAGTGACCCGATCGGTCCCGTTGCCGCAGTCTCCGGCGTTGAGCCGGAGGCACGCGCTGACCGGGATGTCCGCCACGTCGGCGGCGACATCACCGATCACACTCGGCACCAGCGAGGCGGTGCTGCCGGCGGCGCCTCTGCTGCCTGTGCCGCACGCGCCACCGTTGACGCGGAGGCAGATCACCGCGTCCGCGACGCGGCTCACGGTCGCCTGGGCGTCGCCAGCGATCACAGGCGCCCCCGTGCTGCCTGGGCTGGTGCCGCTACCAGGATCGGCCGCGTTGCCGCAGCCGCCGGCATTGACCCGGAGACAGGCGTCCACCGGGCTGCGGACCACATTGGCGTGCGCATCGCCGATGACACTCGGCACTACCGAACCGGCCGTGTTGCTTGTGCTGCCGTTTCCAGTGCTGGCGCTGCCGTTGCCACCCATGCAGTTACCGGCGTTGAGCCGGACACAGGCGTTCACGGGGATGCCGACCACACGCGCGCGGGCGTTGGCCCGGGCCCGTACTGCTGGCCGGGTGTGGATGACGGCGTTGACCCGAACCCGTGCCGCGGGCCGGGTGTGGACACGGGCGTGGGTCGTGACCCGTGCCGTGGGCCGGGTGCCGAGCCTGACCCGTACTGCTGGCCGGGTGTGGATCCGGGCGTTGACCCGAACCCGCGCCGCGGGCCGGCTGTGAACGCGGACGTTGGCTCGAACCCGGGCTGCCGGTCGGGTGTGGATCCGCGCGTTGACCCGAACCCGTGCCGCGGGCCGGCTGTGCACCCGGGCGTTGGTTCGAACCCGCGCCACTGGCCGGGTGTGGCTGTGGGCGTTGACCCGTGCCCTCACCCTCACTGCCGGGGTCCGCGACGTGGACCGCGGATGCGCGATCGCTCGGCCTTCCCTGGGCGCCGCGACATGCACTCTCGCGTTCGCGTGGACTGCGACCAGAGCGTCATGACGTCGGCCTTGGTCGTTCTCATCAGCATGGGCCGTGCCCATGCCCAGTGCCAGCACCCCGACGGTGCAGGCAATCCCCCCGAGCACTCTGGTGATCAACCTGTTCATGTTCGTGCTCTTTCTCCTTCAGATGATGGGGCATGCGATCGGTCGGCAGGACCGTCGCTTGCTGGGCACACAGCCGGTGCCCGCCGACCGAGCTCGGATGCTCAGTACGGCTCTTCGGGGAGGGAGCAGATCAGTCGGGCGAGAAACCCGGTTGCCGCGGTCCGCCGAAGGCAGACTCGCGCAGCCGGCCACCAAGCCGGCGGGACCCGCCGAGGGCGGGCAGACGTAGGGCCGCGGAGAGGACCGCAAGGCCAGTTCCGGTTGCAGACGCCGAGCCGGCAGTTCCAGACGCCGCGACGCCGATTGCGACGGCGAGGACCAGAGCGGTTGCTGTCGGGCCGACCGCTGCGGGAACCTTTCCAGCCGCGACCTGCCTGGTCAGCTCGTCGAGAAGCGCCACCGCAGGAGGGCCGATCGAGGTGATCGCCCAGGCCGCCACGGACAGCATCGAATCGGCGGGCTGGGTGGTCAGCGTCGTCACGCCCGCGGCCACGATGCTGCGGAGCGTGAGGGCGGAGCCACGGGCTGGCAGCACCGACGTTCCGCCGAGAGTCCCCGCGCGCTGCGCAAGGACCGGTTGGGTGGTCCCCGATCGGGTCAGCATCGGTTGGCTGCCCTGCGGAAGGGCTGCTGTTGGGAGCGTGCTGGGGGGCAGCTGCACTGTCGGCACGTCAACATCGGGCACAGCCACTGACGGCAGGTCAACCGCCGGCAGTCCGAGCGGCGGCAGATCGACTGCCGGCAGGCTCACCGGCGGGACGTGCAGCACAGGGACCGGCGTCCGAAGCGAAGAGACCGACGAACGGACGGCCGTCACGGCCTTGCCGGTCGAGGACTTGGTGATCTTGCCGGAAGCCTTGTCGATCTTGATTGGGAGCTGTGCGTGGTGTGCCGGACGGGCTTGTGGCGCGGTCGCCCTGCGGGCCGCCCGGACAGTCGGTGCGGCTGCGGTTTTCCTTTGCACAGTTGAGATCCGTCGGTGCGCCGGGGCGTGTCGGGAGACCTTGTTCAGTCGCGTGTGTAGCACCCTCGAGGCCCGGTGGGAACGCACCGGCGCAACCTTCTTCGGTGCCGTCCGGACGACCCTCGTGGCACGGTGGCTGCGTACCGGGGCGATGTGCCGCGCGACCCGGCGAACGGGTGCTGCCTTGGCCTTGGTCCTGATCTTGACCGGATGGGATCGGTGGGCCGCCGTCGCCCGTGCCCTGCTGGCGGCGTGCGATCCGACCGACGGCCGGACCTTGTGGGCGAGCTTGCCGAGCGACGTTCCCACCGGCGCCGGCGTCGTGTCGGCGTACGAGGAGGTCGCCGCCAGGGCCACGCCGACGATCACCCCGGCGGTCGCTACGAGGATTCTGAGCACCCAGCGGGCCGCAGTCGCCCCCACGACGCCGGTGCCGCCACCGTCACGCCGCTCGTCACTTGCCCCGAGACGTGGAGCGTCGATAGACCAAATGTAACTTAACGTCCTAAAGTCGACAAGTCTTGTAAAGAATTGCTAAACCGCTGGTCCGGATGGGGAGTGAACCGCCAGGACTACGCTCGGGGCCGACAGGCAGGGTCACGGAGGAACTGGCGATGTCGGATTCGGCAGAAGCAGCGGTGCTGCGCTCGGTGCCAGACGGGCTGTTCATCGGTGGTGAGTGGCGACCGGCCGGCTCCGGCGCGACCTTGCCGGTGCACGACCCGGCCACCGGGTCGGTGATCAAGACCATCGCGGACGCCGGAGTCGAGGACGGGGTCGCGGCCCTCGACGCCGCCGTAGCGGCCGCGCCGGACTGGGCGAGGACCCCGCCCCGCGAGCGCTCGGAGATCCTGCGCCGCACGTTCGAGGCCGTCAGCCGGACCAAGGACGACCTGGCCTTGCTGATGACGCTGGAGATGGGCAAGCCGCTTGCCGAGTCGCAGGCCGAGGTGACCTACGGCGGAGAGTTCCTCCGCTGGTTCGCCGAGGAGGCGGTGCGGATCACGGGCCGGTACGGGACCAACCCCGAGGGCACCGGCCGCATGATCGTCTCCCAGCATCCGGTCGGGCCATGCCTGCTGATCACCCCGTGGAACTTCCCGTTGGCAATGGCGACCCGTAAGGTCGCGCCGGCGCTTGCCGCGGGTTGCACGGTCGTGCTCAAGCCGGCCGAGCTCACCCCGCTGACCACGCTGCTGTTCACCACGCTGCTCGCGGAGTCGGGGCTGCCGCCCGGGGTGGTCAATGTGATCACCACAACTGCGGCGGCCGAGGTCACCGGTCCGATCATCGCCGACCCGCGGCTGCGCAAGCTCAGCTTCACCGGGTCGACCGAGGTCGGTCGTGCGCTGCTCAAGCAGGCCGCCGACGGCATCCTGCGTACCTCGATGGAGCTCGGCGGCAACGCCCCGTTCCTGGTCTTCGACGATGCCGACCTGGATGCAGCGGTCGAGGGCGCACTGGTCGCCAAGTTCCGCAACGTCGGGCAGGCGTGCACAGCGGCCAACCGTTTCCTGGTCCACCAGGACGTCGCGGCCGAGTTCGCGGATCGGGTCACTGAGAAGGTGCAGAGCTTCAAGGTCGGCAGGGGCACCGAGCCTGACGTCCGGATCGGGCCGTTGATCAACACCGATGCGATCGACAAAGCTGACGCCCTGGTCCACGACGCCACCAGCCGCGGGGCCCGCGTGCTGACCGGCGGGCACAAGCTCGACGGGGAAGGCACCTTCTACGCCCCGACCGTCATCTCCGGCGTACGTCCCGGCAGCGACATCCTGCGAGAGGAGATCTTCGGCCCGGTGCTGAGCATTATGACCTTCGCCGACGAGGCGGATGCCGTGCAGCTGGCCAACGACACGGCGTACGGCTTGGTCGGATACGCCTACACCCAGGACCTGGGCCGGGCCCAGCGGCTGGTCGAGTCACTGGAGACAGGGATGCTCGGGCTGAACGTTGGCGTGGTCTCCAACGCCGCCGCGCCCTTCGGTGGCGTCAAACAGTCGGGCATCGGTCGGGAAGGCGGCTTCGAGGGGATCGAGGAATACCTCTCCACCAAGTACACGCTGACCCCGAACCCGTTCGCCGCCCGAACCTGAAGAACCGACGCGCGTTTCAGGCCTGCACGGCGTGTCGCGCCTTATTGCCGCCAACCCCGTCGCGTTCTCATGGGGCCAGGCAGAATAAGCCGGGTGAGCGGTCCCATCGTCGATGACGAGGCCATCCCCCCGGTCCCTCCGGACGAGGCGGTGCCGCCCGACGAGACGAGAACCCGCAGACAGGTCTCGCCGCTGACGCTGCTGGGTATCGGGCTGCTCGTCGCCGGTCTGGCGTGTCTGGGCTGCGTGGGATACCAGTACGTCGGCACCAATCTGGTGTCCGAGCGCGCGTTCGACAAGGAGACGCGGCAGCTTCGAGACAGGTGGGGCGAGGAGAAGACGTCCGACCCGGACAGCAAGAAGCAGGTGTCGACGGTGCCGGGTGATGCCATCGCGCTGCTGCGTATCCCGGCTTTCGGCAGCGACTACGAGGTGCCCATCCTGAACGGGACCGACCTGTCCATCCTGGCCAAGGGAGTTGGCCACTACTCGTCAACGGCAGCACCGGGCGAGATCGGAAACTTCGCCTTGGCCGGGCATAGGGTCACTCATGGTCAGCCGTTCGCCGGGTTGCTGGACCTGAAGCGGGGTGACGAGATCATCGTCGAGACCCGCCAGGCCGTCTACACCTACGTGCTGGACGACTCACCGCGCTCGCTGACGGTGCGGGACACCGACACCTGGGTGATCGATCCCGTCCCCGGCCGACCCGACGCAAAGCCCACCCAGCAGCTGATCACCCTGACCACCTGTCAGGACCTGTTCCGGTCGAACGACCGGTCGATCGGGTTCGGCCACCTGATCAGCACCCAGAACAAATAGGGCCCTTCTGTCACTCCGCTGCCTTTCCTCATACTTCGCGGCAGCTGCAGAGGCAGCGGAGTGGGAGTAGAGGCAGCGGAGTGGAGGGGCAGCATTAGGG
>JBKPNA010000219.1:0-20635 GCA_046765695.1 Actinomycetota bacterium
AGGGCGGCCATGCACTCTTCGAGCGCTGTCCGGGTCGGATTGGCGGAACGCGAGTACTCATATCCCCCGCGTGCCTCCCCTACCCCGTCCTGCACATAGGTCGAGGTGGCATAGATCGGCGGCACGACGGAACCGGTCGCCGGATCCGGTTCCTGACCGGCGTGGATGGCCCGGGTTGAGAAGCCGTGGGTCTCAGTCACGCCCGCAAGGGTAGTGCCCGCGCTCGGCCGACATGGCCATGGCCACGGACGCGTACGAAGGAACATCTGGCCGCATTGTTCGCGTTTCGATAGCGCAGGCGGTCACGATCCGCCGCGCAGAAAGGCAGACTGACATCATGTTCTTCTCCCGCACCAAGACGAACCTGATCGAGCCGGAGCAGGCGCTACGTGGTCGAGACTCGTCGGTCCTGGTGAACCCGACGTTCCACGACATCTACGGCATCCCGGTCCAGAAGGTCCCCGAGGGCTCCGAGGTGGCCTACTTCGCGCTGGGCTGCTTCTGGGGGGCGGAGAAGCTCTTCTGGCAGACGCCGGGCGTGACGAACACGGCGGTCGGGTACGCCGGCGGTTACACGCCGAACCCCACCTACGAGGAGGTGTGCAGCGCGCGTACCGGTCACACCGAGATCGTCAAGGTCAGCTACGACCCGGACAAGATCAGCTACGAGCAGCTGCTGAAGATCTTCTTCGAGAACCACGACCCGACCCAAGGCATGCGTCAGGGCAACGACGTTGGCACCCAGTACCGCTCAGCGATCTATGCCACCACGGAGGAGCAGCTCGAGACGGCGAAAAAGGTCCGGGACATGTTCCAGACGGAGTTCAGCCGGGCCGGTTACGGCACGATCACGACGGAGATCAATCCGGCGCCCGACTTCTACTACGCCGAGGACTACCACCAGCAGTACCTCGACAAGAACCCATGGGGTTACTGCCCGGTGCACGCCACGGGAGTGACCTGCAACTGAGTGAGTTGCCGCGAGGCTCCGAGTGATACCGACGCTCGGAGCCAGCCCTTCTAAAGCGCGTCGGCGGCGAAGGTGTTGCACTGGTTCGGGTCACCGGTGCTGAACCCGCGATTGAGCCACTTCTGCCGCTGCGCAGCCGAGCCATGGGTCCAGCTCTCTGGGTTCACCTGGCCCTGGGTCTTCTGCTGGATCCGGTCGTCCCCCACGGCCGCCGCCGCATCGATCGCCCGGTTGAGGTCGTCCTGGGTGACCTCGGTGATCGGGCTCTGCGGGTCAGAGGTCGCGTGCTTGAACCACACGCCGGCGTAGCAGTCCGCCTGTAGCTCCAGGCGTACGCCGGGGGACTTGGGACCGGTGCCTTGGCCGCCGCCCTGCACCCGGCGCATCGTGCCGGTCAGGTTCTGCACATGATGCCCGAATTCGTGGGCCAGCACGTACGCCTCGGCCGCGTCGCCGCCCTCAGCACCCAGCTGGCCGGTGAGCTGATCGAAGAAGCCAAGATCAAGGTAGACCGTGGTGTCGGGCGGACAGTAGAACGGGCCCACTGCCGAGGATGCCGCGCCGCAGGCAGTGTCCACCTGACCGGTGAACGTGTCGACTTTGATCACCTGATAGCCCTGCACGGTGTCGTTCCAGTAGTCCTGGATCGAGTTCGTGTATGCCACGAAGCGGCAGTCCCGGTTCTTGCTGATGTCGGAGCCGCGAGTGCACTGGGCGAACGGGGTGGCCGCGCCGGTCGGATCGGTACCGGTCTGCTGACTGCCCAGAATGTCACCGGGGTTGACTCCGAACAGCAGGGCCAACAGCAGGACCACCACCCCGGCACCCCCGCCGATGGCGATGCCGCCACCGCGTCGGCCGCCGCCACCCATCTGCGACGGGTCGAGCTGGGCACCCTCGTTGTATTTCACTCCGTCCATCCCTCGGGCGGGACGGTCGCCCACCTCGTCGCAGCATACTCAGCGCGAGTCGGCAGCTGAGCCTTCGCGTGTCGCCCTGACCGCGAGACGACCAACGTGCTGCCTGGTGCCGAGCGGCGTCAAACCGCGGGAGGCGCACCACAAGGCCCAGCTGAGGGCTGCCTTGCTGCGCTTACTCAGCGCACGACGACGACCGGGCATTCGGAGTGGGCAACCAGGTGCTGGCTGACCGAGCCCAGCAGCATCCCGGCGAAGCCTCCATGGCCGCGCGACCCGACAACCATCAGGTCGGCTCCCTTCGAGTGATCAATCAGCACCTCGGCCGGGTTTCCCTCTTCGATTGCGGTCCGAACGTCCACCGGCGGGTTCCGCTCTTCAAGATCAGTGACCAATTGCTGCAGCAGGTCCAGTGCGTCGCGCTTCGGCTGGCTGACGTAACCCTCAGGCGGAATCTGACCATACGGCGGGGTCATGGGCATCGCCGGCGGGTGCCACGTGGAGATGACCGTGAGTGCGGCACCGTGATGTGCCGCCTCGTCGTACGCCCATTTCAGAGCGGCCCGACTGCTCTTGGACCCATCCACCCCGACGACGATCTGCTTGATCTCGGTCATGAAGCAAACATTAGTGTCGGAGTCTGCCGGGATGCCAGGGCGTAAGCCCCGCTACGCTCGAGTGGCATGAGCCTCACCGTGGTCGACAACCCCGAAGCCGGCCGCTACGAACTACATGACGGGAACACCCTCGCTGGAGCGTCCGAGTACTTCCTCCGCCCGGACACGATCGTCTTCACCCACACCAAGGTGTCAGACGAGTACGAGGGTCAGGGTGCCGGCAGCCAACTGGCCCGGGAGGCGTTGGACGACGCACGACGTCGAGGACTCCGCGTCGTGGCCTGGTGTCCCTTCATCGCCGGTTGGATCAAGCGCCATCCGGATTACGCCGACCTGCTGAACTAACCGGCCCGCTCGCGTGTCCGAGCCAGCCAGAGCAGGCCCAGCACTGGCAGCACCAAAGGTACGAAGCCGTAGCCGATTCCGTATACCGACCACACTGTGGCCCGCGGGAATGCTGCCGGGTCGACCAGGCTCAGGGTGCCAACGGTCAGCACCCCGATCAGCTCGAGCCCGATCGCAACCCAGGCCACCACGCGTGACGTCCGGCTCCCGCGGGCGAGCGTGAACGTCGCCACGAGGTAGATCGCTCCAGCCACGGCCGAGAGCAGGTAGGCCAGCGGTGCCTCGGCGTAGCGGGTGGCCAACTGCACCGACGCCCGGGCGGTCGCGGCCAGCGCGAAGAGGCCGTACACCGCGATCAGCGCGCGGCCGGCGCCGGTGTTGGTCCGGGCGGCCGAGCCGCCGGCCGGGGTCACGCTGCCGGCGTCCACAACACGAGCAGCCGGAGGGTCATCGCGACCACGGCCAACGCAGCGACTGCCAGCACCATCCCGGAGAAGCGGGTGCGCTCGACGTTCGCCCAGAACCAGGCCAGTGGGATCAGCAGCGCGATCCCGATCAGGTAGCCGATCGTGGTAGCCGGCTCCTGCGGCCGGAAGCCGGCGGCCAGCTTGACTGCGGCGATCACCGACTGGGTGAGGGTGATCAGCCAGACACCGGCGGCGAAGAGCAACTGGGCTTTGCCCGGTGGTTTGTTGGCGACAGCGGTGACGATCCCCCAGACGACGGCCACGCCGGCAAGGGCCATGACGACGTAGGCCAGCGCCGGGATCATCGGCTGCCCCGTCCTCGGTGCACGACGCCCAACGTTAGCGCAGTCCCGGCCAGTGACCTGCCAGACTTGATCATCAACGAAGCTGCTGGACTCGGGGGCGGTAAGGAGGAGACGTGGCCCTGCTGATTGTCGGGTTGACCGAGGAAGGCACGGCCGTGTTCTCGACACCGCTCGATCATGGGGCAGATCCGGCCATCGTGGTCTTCGATCAGGGATACAAGGCGCTCCGCCCCTTGGAGGCCGGTTGGGACGGGGCCGACCTTGCGCTTCGCGTACTCGTCCGGCCGCTGACCGGTGAGCCACGGCCCGACCCGATCCCGCCGCGTACCGATGCTGGCCTGATCATCGCCGACGACGTCGTACCGGTCACCCGGCAGCGCGTCGCCGCGTACGCCGTGGTGCTGTCCGCGAACGGTCTGCTGGCCACCGAGTACTCCGCGCTGACCGCGGTGCAGGGCCGCTGGGGCATGCCAGGCGGCGGCCTGGACGACCACGAGTCACCAGCCGACTGCGTCCGCCGTGAAGTGGGCGAGGAGACCGCCCAACAGATCGTGCTCGGCAGGCTGACCAAGGTGCAGACCGGGCACTGGATCGGCCGCAACCCTGGAGGGATGATCGAGGACTTTCAGGCCGTTCGGCTGGTCTACCAGGCGACCTGCCCGAATCCGACCGAGCCGGTGGTGCTGGATCGCGGCGGCACCACTGCCTCCGCCCGCTGGGTCGCACTGGACTCCTGGAGAACGCTGCCCTGGACCGCCAACTGGATGATGATCCTGACCGAGTTGCTGCCGACCTCCGACTGATCCCCGTCTCTTGTCCCGAAACCGGTCAGAAAGACGGGAAACCGGCCCGTTCCGCTGTCGTATCTGACCGGCTTCGGGACAGGAAGTGCCGTCAATTTATGTCGCTGAGTAGGTCCTGCCTGGTGAGCACGCCCACCGGTTTCCCGTCGTCCAGCACGAGCAGGGCGTCGACGTCGACCAGCACCTTCACCGCGGTCGCGACCGGCTCGGTCGCTCCCACCATGGGCAGCGACGGCTCCATCGCTGCGCTGACCCGGTCTGCCGGCTTGGCGCGACGCGAGAAGAGCGCCTCGAGCAGTCCCCGCTCGCTCACCGAACCGACGACCTCGGCCGCCATCACCGGCGGTTCGGCACGGACCACCGGCATCTGGCTGACGCCGTACTCGCGCAGGATGGCCACCGCCTCGGCGATGGTCTCGCTCGGGTGGGTGTGCACCAGGGGCGGCAGGGCCCCCGACTTCTCCCGCAGCACGTCGCCGACCACCCGCTGAGAGGTCAGCCGAGGCGCGAAACCATAGCGGCTCAGCCAGGTGTCGTTGAAGATTTTGCCCAGGTATCCCCGGCCCGAGTCCGGCAGCAGCACGACGATCACCGCGTTCGGATCGTCGATCTCGTGGGCGAGCCGGACCGCCGCCACCGCAGCCATGCCACAGGATCCGCCGACCAGCAGCGCCTCCTCCCGAGCCAACCGCCGGGTCATCGCGAAGGAGTCCGCGTCGGACACCTCGATCACCCGGTCGCAGATCGTCCTGTCGTACGTGGTCGGCCAGAAGTCCTCCCCCACACCCTCCACCAGATAGGGCCGGCCGGTGCCGCCGGAGTACACCGAGCCCTCCGGGTCGGCACCGACGATCTGGACCGCTCCGGCCGAGGCCTCCTTGAGGTAGCGGCCGGCGCCGCTGATCGTGCCACCGGTACCGATGCCGGCGACGAAGTGACTGATCCGGCCGTCGGTCTGCTGCCAGATCTCGGGGCCGGTGGTCTCGTAGTGGCTGGCCGGGTTGTTCGGGTTGCTGTACTGGTCCGGCTTCCACGCCCCGTCGATCTCCCGGGCCAGCCGATCGGAGACGGAGTAGTAGGAGTCCGGGTGCTCAGGCTCGACTGCCGTCGGGCAGACGACGACGCGCGCCCCGTACGCAGCGAGCACGTTGCGCTTGTCCTCGCTCACCTTGTCCGGGCAGACGAACACGCAGGAGTAGCCCCGGGCCTGCGCCACGATCGCCAGGCCGACCCCGGTGTTGCCGCTGGTCGGCTCGACGATCGTCCCGCCGGGTTTGAGCTTGCCCTCCCGCTCGGCCGCCTCGACCATCTTGACGGCGATCCGGTCCTTCACCGAGCCGCCGGGATTGAGGTACTCGATCTTGGCCAGCACCAGCGGCTTGGCACCGTCGGTCACCCGCGACAGCCGAAGCAGCGGGGTGTTGCCGACGAGCTCGATTAAGGAGTTCGCGTACTGCACGAGTGTGACTGTAGTGGGCGGCGCCGTACGGCCGCTGACTCGCGGCAGCCCGGCCCTGCACATGCGAAAGGACCGCCACCCACGCGGGGTGGCGGCCCTTTAGGTCCTTCAGGAGCTGGTTACCTCCGGATGTAGGACAGCAGCCGCAGGATCTCGACATAGAGCCAGACCATGGTGACGGTCAGGCCGAATGCGCCGCGCCACGACTCCCTGGCCGGAGCGCCGAGCGCGATGCCCCTCTCGATGTAGTCGAAGTCCAGCACCAGGTTCAGCACCGCGAGCACGGCACCGAGCAGGGCGATGCCGACCGCCAGCAGGCTGATCGGCCCGGTGCCACCATCGCGCAGACCCAAGTTGATTCCTGCCAGCGAGAGCAAGAAGTTCACCAGCATGGCGACGGCGAACGCGATCGTCGAGATCACCACGATCTTGGTGAACTTCGGCGTCACCCTGATGTTGAAGAACTTGTACGCCGCCAGGGTCACACCTGCGGCAGCGAACGTCCCGAGCACAGCCTGGGCGACGATCCCGCTGTACATGTACTCGAAGAACTTGCTGATCATGCCGATGAAGATGCCTTCAATGGCCGCGTAGACCAGCACCAACGCCGGGTTGATCACCCGGCGGAACGACACGACCAGCACGACCACGAAGCCGACCAGGCCGGACAGGACCAGCGCCGGCAGCATCAGCTGCGCAGGCAGCGCCTTCCAGGCGAGCGCGGCGGACACGATCAGCACGGCCATCGTGATGGCGGTCTTCGTCACGACGTCGTCGAACGTCATCCGCCCTTCGGCGGCCTCAACCGGGGCCTGGCCGGGATACTGCACGTAGCCGTAAGACGACGGATACTGGCTCTGTCCGTACTGAGGTGCTGCGGGTGTGAACGCGTCCTGCCGGGAGAGGACAGGGTTCGAACTGCGCAACATAGGTATGTTCCTCCTACAGGTGCGCACCGCGGTGGTGCGCACGTACAGCTTACGAAACGCGTGGGGCCGGACGGATTGTTCCCGCCGGGGAGTTGCCGACGCGACCGACGAGGGTCGAATCAGGGGTGCCCCCGATGGGATTCGAACCCATGCTGGAGCGGGTTTAAGCCGCCTGCCTCTGCCGTTGGGCTACGGGGGCCAACCGCCGCTGCGATCCTAAGGCCGCGTTTGCGCCTTTTCCTCATCCTTGCGGGCTCTCGTGCCGCCGCAAAGGTGCGGAAAGGGCGCGAACTGGCTGGCGGACGCGGTCAGGTTCAGGGATCGAGGTAGACCTTGCGGCTGAAGATCGCATGGGCGCCGGTGACCCGGTCCAGGAAGAGCAACCCGGTGCAATGGTCGATCTCGTGCTGCAGGGCCCGCGCCTCGAAGGCGTCGGTGGTGATCAGCACCCGCTCCCCGGTCACCGGCAACACGCCCGCGACAGTGATCCGGGTCGCTCGCTTCACGTCTCCGGTCAGGTCCGGCACCGACATGCACCCCTCACGACCCTTCTCGTGCCGGCTGGCCTCGACCACCTCGGCGTTGAGCAGGATGAGCAGCCCGTGGCTGGTTCTGGTCTTCGAGTGGGTGGAAACGTCGACGCAGAAGGCCTGACCGGGCATCCCCAACTGAGGAGCCGCCAGCCCGACGCAGCCCGGCGACACGCGCATTGTGGTGACCAGATCCGCACAGAGCTGGGCGACCTCGGGATCGGCCGGATCGACCATTGGGCCGGGCGCGGACAGCACCGGATCCGGGGCACGAACCACCTCGCGCACCCTGCCCTGGGGCAGCGTCGGCAGCGTCAGGTTCACAGGTCGTCGTTCTCGACCCGGCGCAGCATGGTTTCCACGCCCAGCTCGCGGGAGGCAGCTGCCAGAGCAGCCTGCAGCGCCGGCACGTCGGCATCGGGAGGAAGGTCCACCTCGGCCAGCAGGACATAGAGCTCCCCGGTGAGCCGGGTGGTCAGGTCGGTGATGTTGCCGCCGGCTGCGGCGATCGTGCCGGTCAGCCGCGCCACGATGCCCAGCCGGTCCGCACCGTGCATCGTCACCAAATAGGTTGAGCCGATCGGCACCCGGTCCAGTTCGTCCGGCACGGCGCGTACCGTCACCGCGAGCGAGGGGTCGATCGCCGTGGCCAGCGCCTGCTCGACCTCGCTGGCCGGAGTCTCACCGGCACAGATCAACGTCATGGCGAAGTGACCGCGCAGCAGGGTCATCGAGGAGTCCTCGAGGTTCATCCCGTAGGCGGCCAGCACCTCGGCTGTACGCGCGATGATGCCCGGCCGATCGTGCCCGACCACGGTGATCGCCAGCGATTCCACCCGGCGCATTCTGCCAGCCGGCCGGCTGCTCAGGAGGCAGCCAGCAGTTCCAGGGCGATTCCGTCCAAGATGTCCGATTCGCTGACGATCATCCCCCGCACCGGCGTACGCAACGCCACCCGGCTGGCGATCAAGGTTCCTCCGGTGATCACGTCGGCCCGGCCCGGATGCATCGAAGGCACTGCGCGGATCTCTTCGACGGTCAACCCGCTCAGCCGGTCGAGCAGGGCGGCCAGGCCGTCGGACGGGATCACCGACCCGTGCACGCGCTCCCGGTCGTACTCCTCGAGCTCGAGATAGACACCGGCCAGCGTGGTCGCGGTTCCGGCGACGCCGATCCAGGTGTGAATGGTGCCGAAGTCCACCGCCGAGGAGTCGAGCAGGTCGTCGACGTACGCGGCCGCGGCGGCCAGGTCGTCGGCTGCCGGCGGGCTGGCCTTGAGGAACCGCTCGGTGATGCGGACGGAGCCGATGTCGAGGGAGATGGCGAAGCTCATCTCGCCGGCGGCCGAGCCCACGATGAACTCGGTGGATCCGCCGCCGATGTCCATCACCAGCACCGGCTCCCCTTCCGGCCGGACCCGGCTGAGCGCGCCGGTGAACGACAGCTGAGCCTCCTTGTCCCCGGTGATGACATCCGGCGTGACACCGAGCCGCTCCCGGACGCCTGCGAAGAAGGCGTCGCGGTTGCTCACATCCCTGGTGGCCGAAGTGGCGACGAAGTGGATGCGATCGACCGGCACCCCGGCGTGCTGGATAAGCTCGGCGTACCCGTCAATGGCCTTGAAGGTGCGGTCCAGTGCGTCGGGATGGAACTCGCCGGTCGCGTCCACCCCCTGACCGAGCCGGACGATCTCGGTGCGCCGTTCCCGGTCGACCAAAGCCCCATCGTCTGTCGGCTCAGCGATCAAGAGCCGGAGCGAGTTCGTGCCGCAGTCGACCGCGGCGACGGCTGTCATGGCGTCTCCTCCAGACACGGCCGACTCCAGAACTCACCGATCTCGGCGACCGTCTCGTCGCCGAGCGGGTTGATGCCAGGGCCGGCGGCGAGCGCGTGGGCCGTCAACGCGTGCAGGCACTTCACCCGGTCCGGCATGCCGCCCGCGCTGACCTCGGCGATCTCTGGCACCCAGCCCAGTTGCTCCCGGTCGTGCAGATAGTGCTGGTGGGCCCGGCGATACCGATCGGCGAGCCGGACGTCGTGGTGCAGCCGTGCCGTCATTGCCGCCATCAAGCCGGTCGCCTCGAGCTGCGAACAAGCCGCCGCCGCCCGGGGGCAGGTCAGGTAGTAGGTGGTGGGAAACGGTGTGCCGTCCTCCAGCCGGGGCCGGGTGGTCACCACGGCCGGCCGGCCGCAGGGACAGCGGTAGGCCACGCCGACCACGCCCCGAGGCTGGCGCTGCAGTTGGGCTGCCACCGCCGACTCGTCGGCAAGGGTCAGGGGCTCGTACACATCGGCCATTCTGGCAGCCGGGGGCCGCGGGACTGCGAATAGGCTGCCGGCCATGGCAGGAGTCGCGGTGGTCGGCAGTATCAATGTCGACTTGACCGGCTACGCCTCGCCATTGCCGAGACCTGGCGAGACGGTGCTTGGTGAGCGCATCACCATGGTGCTCGGCGGTAAGGGAGCCAACCAGGCTCTGGCCGCCGTACGAGCCGGGGCGCCGACCTTTCTGATCGGCGCGGTGGGTGGCGACCACTTCGGCGACCTGGCCCGGACCACCCTTCAGGCAAGCGGGGTCGACACAGCGCAGGTAGGGAGAGTGGACAGCGACACCGGAATAGCCCACATCCGGGTGAACACGGCGACGGCTCAGAACGACATCGTCGTCGTCGCCGGCGCCAACGACCGCCTGACTTCTGATTATGTCGAGCTGGCCCTGCGGTCCCTCGCCGACGAGGTGTCCGTTGTCCTGATGCAGCTGGAGATCCCGGTGCCGGTCGTGCAGCGCGTTGCGTCACTATGCTCCGAACTCGGCCTGAAGCTGGTTCTGGATCCGGCGCCGCCCCGCGAGCTGCCGGCCGAGGTGTGGCCGGGTGTCTTCCTGGCGAAACCGAACGAGCACGAGGCGACCATGATCACCGGCAGCGCGGTCACCGACCAGGCATCCGCAGAGCAGGCCGGACGGTGGTTCCTCGACCACGGTGTCTCGGCGGCTGTGGTCACCCGGGGTGATCAGGGAGCCGTGCTCGTGCAACGGGACGGAGTCACCGCGCTGCCGCCCTATCGGGTCGAGGCCGTCGACACAACGGCGGCGGGTGACGCGTTCGTCGGAGCCCTGGGTGCTTGCGTCAGCGAGGGCGGCGGCCTGGCGGAGGCAACCCGCAGAGCGCTCGCCGCCTCGGCGCTGTCGGTGACCGTACGCGGCGCCAGCCCCAGCCTGCCGACTGCCGCAGCGGTGGATGAGTTCCTGCGGGAGCAGTCAACCCGATAGAGACACACGTCTTCCCAGCAGACACCGAGCGACGAGCCCCCTCCCGGCACCGTTCTCCGCACAAGGCCGCATCTGGTGGCGGATTGGGCCGTTTCGGGGATCGTTCCTCCGCACAAGGCCACATCCGTGAACCGACCAGCCCTCCCCCGCACTGTTTCCCCGCACAAGGCCGCATCTGGCAGCGGATTGGGCCGTTTCGGGGATCGTTCCTCCGCACAAAGCCACATCCGTGAACCGACCAGCCCGTTCCACGCACCGTTCCTCCGCACAAAGCCGCATCTGGCAGCGGACTTGGCGGTGTCGGATCGCGCTCTGACACTCTCCAGCCGCGCTGACGCGTCAAACGCGACCACGGCCTGTCGGCACGATGGCCTCAGCGCGGCTGGGTCTTCTCCGTGATGGGCTTGTTGCTCTGTGCCTGGGCCGCGGCAGGGGCGGGCTGGTCCGCCGCGGCGACCGACCCCCACAACTTGGCCCACCACGCGTCCTCGGGTGGCTTGACCGTGTCCGCGGTGTCGGAGGAGATCTCCGCGCCGCCGCCGAGCGGCTTGCCGTTGGCGTCGACCACCTTGTAGCCGATCTCGCCCGGCACCACCCAGCCCAGCCGCTCCCGGGCCTGGGTACGGACGTAGGCCTCGTCCTGCCACTTGGCCAGCTCCGCCTGCAAGGTGACGATCCGCTGCTGCCGCTCCGCGATCTCAGCCTTGCTGGCGGCGATCTCGTGGGCCTGGGCGAAGTAGATCCGCAGGCTCGACGCGTACGAGATGGTCAAGATCAGCAACACCACCGCCAACGCGATGGCGCGCGCGGTGAGACTGCGCGGCCGCTGCGGTGTGGTCGGTACCGCGGTCAGCTGAGCCTCGGCCGAGTTCTCCGGCGTACGCGGTGCCCGGACCTTGCGGGCCGTGGTCCGCGCACGCGGCCGCCCTCGACCAGGGCCAGGCCCCGGACGAGCGGTTGAGCGCGGACCGGTCGGCACCAGCTACGCCTGGAACCGCGGAAAGGCCGAAGCGCCGGCGTAGCGTGCTGCGTCGTCCAGATCCTCCTCGATCCGCAGCAGCTGGTTGTACTTGGCGACCCGGTCGGTCCGCGCCGGCGCGCCGGACTTGATCTGGCCGCAGTTGGTGGCCACGGCCAGGTCGGCGATGGTGGTGTCCTCGGTCTCGCCGGAGCGGTGGCTCATCATGCAGCGGAACCCGGCCCGGTGAGCCAGATCGACCGCGTCCAGTGTCTCGGTGAGCGAGCCGATCTGGTTCACCTTCACCAGCAGCGCGCTCGCGGCCCTCTCCTCGATGGCCTTCTGCAGCCGAGAGACGTTGGTGACGAGCAGGTCGTCGCCGACCACCTGCACCCGATTCCCGATCCGGCCCATCAACACTGTCCAGCCGGCCCAGTCGTCCTCGGCCAGCGGGTCCTCGATGGACACGATCGGGAAGTCGGTGAGCCACTGCTCGTAGATGGCCGTCATCTCGTCCGCAGACTTGGGCGCGCCCTCCCAGGTGTAGGTGCCGTTGTCGAAGAACTCCGTGCTGGCGACGTCCAGCGCCAGCGCAATATCGGTGCCCAGCCGGAGGCCCGCCGTATCGACGGCGGTGGAGATCAGCTCCAGCGCCGCACGGTTGGCCGGCAGGTTGGGAGCGAAGCCGCCCTCGTCTCCCAGCCCGGTGGACAGGCCCTGCTTCTTCAGCACCGACTTCAGGGCGTGGTACACCCCCGCGCCCTGTTCCAGGGCCTCCCGGAACGTGGCCGCCCCGATCGGGGCGATCATGAACTCCTGCACGTCGACATCGGAGTCGGCGTGTGCCCCGCCGTTGACGATGTTCATCATCGGAACCGGGAGCAGGTGAGCGTTCGGACCGCCGATGTAGCGATAGAGCGGCAGGTCGGCCGAGTGTGCGGCCGCATGGGCGACGGCGAGCGAGACCCCGAGGATGGCGTTGGCGCCGATCTTGCCCTTGTTGTCCGTGCCGTCGAGGTCGATCATCGCCTGGTCGATCAGCCGTTGCTCGCTGGCCTCGTAGCCGGTGATCTCGGGCCCGAGCTGGTCGATCACCCCGAGGACTGCCTTGGTCACCCCTTTGCCGCCGTACCGGCCGTCGCCGTCGCGCAGTTCCACGGCTTCGAACGCGCCAGTGGAGGCGCCGGAGGGGACTGCGGCGCGCCCCTCCGATCCGTCGTCGAGGATGACCTCCACCTCGACGGTGGGGTTACCGCGCGAGTCGAGAATCTCGCGCGCGCCGATGAACTCGATACTGGCCACAGGATCTGCCTTTCGCCGAACCGCCCCCGAGCCACGTTGACCGGACCGCACGGGTGCGAGAATTCAATGGGTCTGCTCAGACTATCGGTGGACCTGCGCCCCAGCGTTCAGGCCGCCGGGTGCGTCCGCCAGTTGCCCAGCCCGGTCAGGACCGGCGGCGGGAGTTGATCGCCGCTGCCACGTTGACTCCGACGATGCCAGCCCAGGAGACGAGGACACCAAGCAGTCCTGGCTCGACATTCGTGGCACTGATCGCCGTGATCGGGATCCCGGCCCCGAGGGAGACGATGCCGAGTACGAACCGATGAGTGCGACTGGTCTTCTCCAACTCGGCCATCTGGTCGACCCGTTCAGCTTCCCGGCGCATCTCGGAGGCCCGCATCAGCGCAAGCTGGTTCACCCGGTCCAGCAGCCCGGCGGCGATGGCTTCTTCGTACTCGAAACCCAGTTCCCGGCGGGCACCCAGCGCGGCCTCGACGTCTCGACGGGTCTCCTCGTTCCGGGCAGACTCCGACATGGCAGCCTCTTTCGCGACTGACGGTGTTCAGGTTCAGCGTAGCGACCCCTCGTGGTGGGATGGCTTGGTGAGCAAGGCGACGGAGGACGTCAACCGGCGCATGCTGCGAGCGCGGGACGCGATGGACCGCGCGTACGCCGAGCCGCTCGAGATTCCGGCCTTGGCCCGGATCGCATGCGTGTCGGAGGCCCACTTCATCCGAACCTTCCGCGCCACGTTCGGCGAGACACCGCACCGCTACCTGCAACGCCGGCGGGTGGAGCGCGCCATGTTCCTGCTGCGGTCCACCTCACGAAGCGTCACCGACATCTGCCTGGAGACCGGGTTCAACAGCCTCGGCACCTTCAGCCGGACGTTCACCGAGATCATCGGGGAGTCACCCACCGCGTACCGGCAACGCGGCCCGCTGCAGCCGGTGCCGTCCTGCTTCGCGATGGCCTGGACCCGCCCCAGCAGCCACGCGTCCGGCGAGCGGGTCGATCCCTTTGCACTCCGCGAGGGGGAGAACTGATCAATTTTGGAGAAGCGGCATCCAGATCGGTCCCACTAGCGTCAGTGACATGCTCACATCACTTGCCATCTCCCAGATCTTCGTGCTCGACCAGGACCAGGCCCTCGACTTCTATGTCGACAAGCTCGGACTTGAGGTGAGCAACGACGTCGATCTCGGCTTCATGCGCTGGCTCACCGTCCGGGTGCCCGGCGAGGACCGCGAGATCCTGCTCGAACGCCCTGGTCCGCCCGGGTACGACCCGGCCACGGCCGAGGCCGTGCGCGAGATGGTGACCAAAGGTGCATCCGGCGGCACCTTGTTCTTCAACACCGACGACGCGTACGCCGCCCACTCCGAACTGAAGGCCAAGGGCGTCGAGTTGCCCGAGGAACCGACGCAGCAGAGCTACGGCATCGACTTCGGGCTTCGCGACCCGTTCGGCAACAACATCCGGATCGCCCAGCGTTCCGACTCCCAAGAGCAGTAGCAAGCACACGGTGGTCACTTGTGCCGGGTACTCGCGGCACAAGTGACCACCTTTGCCTGTCCCGGCGCTTGCGACCCCCTGCGTACAGGATTAGCGTGCAAATCAATAAGCGATTGACCTAACATCGCCTCGCGAAGAGGGGGTCGCCATGGCAACCATCACGTCAGAGCCTGTCCCGACCGGTGCCGCGGAGGTCGAGCGCAAGCCGCTCATGTCGGGCCCGGCCATCCTGATGATGAACCTCGGGTTCTTCGGAGTCCAGTTCAGCTTCGGCCTCACTCAGTCGGCGGTGAACCCGCTCTTCCTGCTGATCGGGGCAAGTCCCGAGCAGCTCCCGATCCTGAACCTTGCCGGTCCGGTCACCGGACTCGTCATCCAGCCGCTGATCGGAGCCGCCAGCGACCGGACCTGGAGCCCCCGCTGGGGCCGCCGGCGGCCGTTCATCACCGTGGGCGCGCTGCTCTGTTCGCTGATCCTGTTCGCGTTCCCGTTCGTGGGTGTGCTATGGCTGGCCGTCGTCTGCTTCTGGCTGCTCGACGCCGGCAACAACACCTCGATGGAGCCGTACCGGGCCTTCATCTCAGACCGGTTGCCCAAGTCACAACTGGCGCGCGGGTTCCTGACGCAGAGCATGTTCACCGGCGCTGGCGCGGTGCTGGCAAACCTGTCACTGTTCGTCCTGCAGAAGGTGCCGGCGCTGGAGCAGACCGCTGGCAATGGGGTGCCCTACTGGATGTACCTCTGCTTCTTCATCGGCACCGTGTGCATCCTGGTGACGGTGCTGATCGCGATGGCGCGCACGAAGGAGCTGACACCGTCCGATGAGGAGCTCGAGGAGATGCGCTCGGCTCCCAAGGGACTCGGACCGTTCGTTCACGACATCTCGGCCGCTGTTCGGGCGATGCCCGTTGCCATGCACAAGATTGGTGTGGTCTTCCTCTTCCAGTGGTACGCGATGTTCATCTACTGGCAGTTCCTGGCGGTCAGCCTCGGTGAGACAGTGTTCAACTCCAACCCCGAGGACGGCGGGCCGGCATGGGACCAGGCGATCGCCTGGAGCGGTCTGCAGAACGCCACCTACAACTTCGTCTGCATGGTTTCGGCGCTGTTCCTGGTCGGTTTCGCCCAGCGGATGGGTGCCAAGCGGGTGCACGCGATCGCCCTTGGCCTGGCTGCCGGGGCGCTGATCTGGCTGGCTCAGATTCACAACCAGTACGTCGCGCTGATTCCGATGATCGGCGTCGGCATCTTCTGGGCCAGTGCGGTCGGCGTGCCTTACCTGATGGTTGCCAGCATGGTTCCGGCCAAACGCACCGGCGTCTACATGGGCATCCTGAACATGATGATCGTGGTGCCGATGCTGATCGAGACCCTGACGTTCGGCTGGATCTTCAAGCACTGGCTGGACGGCAAGGGCTCCAATGCGATGACCGTCGCCGGCGTCCTGATGGGCATCGGCGCCCTCGCCATGCTCTGGGTGAACCCGCCGGAGGAGGACGACGAGTCGCCGATCATGCCGCTGGGCACCCATCGCACCATCACGGTGTACGACAAGGTCGTCGTCGGTTCCGACGGCACCCCGACCAGCCTGTACGCCGTTGACCGGGCCGTGGAGGTGGCGCATGCCGCCCATGCCAGGCTCATCGTCGTCACGGCGTATCGGGAGAGCGACGCCAACACCGCTCCAAGCGCCGCCGAAGGGATGCACCGCGACATCTATGGCGCCGAGGCCGCTCGCAGGGCGCTGGAGAAGTCGGTTGCCGGTGCCACCACGGACCGGGTGAGATATGTCGAGCAGCGGCTCGTCCGCGGCAGTCCGGCGCAGTCCCTCCTCGACACGGTCGGCAATGACCCGGCAAGCCTCATCGTCGTCGGTAACCGTGGGCTGGGCGCCCACGGAAGTGAGCTGCTGGGATCGGTGCCACGTGAGGTGGTGAGAAACGCCGTGTGCGACGTGCTGATCGTGCAGGTCTCAGCCTTGGATGAGGAACGTGTGCTCAGCGGCGGTGGGCAGCCGGCCCAGACCAGCAGCGTGGCCTACCGTGACGGTCGGCCCATGGGATCGTCGCCGCCAGGAGGTTGATGACCAACAGGGTTGGCAGCCGCTAGGCCTCAGCGAGCAGCGGACTCGGCCTCGACCACCTGCCGTTCCAGCCGGCGTACGGCGTCGCGGACGGCCTGGTCGGGGTCTATGCCGCACGCCTCGGCCCGGGCTGCCAATGCCACGATCTCGTCGCCCACCTGCTCCGCGCGAATCGGCTCGTCCGGCAGGTCGAGGTTCACGCGCCGCGACCGGCTGCGGCTGATGACCTTGTTGGCCCGGGCCAGGGCCGACAGCTGGTCGGGGATGCCCTGCAGCACCGAACTACGCCCTTTCTCGGCCGCCTTGAGCTGCTCCCAGGTGAAGTTCAGGTCGCTGGGCACGAGGCCGTCGGCGAAGACGTAGGGATGCCGGGCGACCAGCTTGTCCGCGATCCCCCGGGCCACGTCCTCGAGATCGAACCCTCCTGGCCGCTCGGCGGCGATCTCAGCGTGGAAGATCACCTGCAGCAGCAGGTCGCCCAGCTCCTCACGGAGCAGCTCGCGGTCGCCGGCCTCGATCGCCTCGACGGTCTCGGCAGTCTCCTCGATCAGGTACTGCACCAGCGAGCGGTGAGTCTGCTGAGCGTCCCAGGGGCAGCTGCGGCGCAGCCGGGCCATCACCTGGACCAGGCGCTCCAGCTCGGAGAGCGGCACGTCGCCGGTCAGGGGGTCGGAGTTGCTGCCGGACTCGCCGGCTCGGCGAGCGAACCGGAACTGTCGCTGATGATCAGCTTCCGGGCGGGGTCCAGCTCTCCGAACCGCGGGTTGAGAGTCACCGGAATGTCCTGCACCGCCTTCAGGTACGCCTCGGCGCCCAGTTTCTTGGCGACGATCTGCTGGTCGGCGATGTCGAAAGCGATCGGTCGCGCATCCGGCACGGCCAGCAGCCCCGCCAGCTGGCTGTTCTTGATCACGTCCTCGCGCTCGGCGTCGGTCACGGAGATGTGGCGGTCGGCGGCGATCTGCTCGGCCAGCGCGCCGTGGATCATCACGTTGACCACAGCCTCGCGGGACACCTGCTGGCCCTCCTGAAGAGTCGCTGCCACTCCGGCCACGGCCCGGTCGAGCTGCTTCTGGGTGATCCGGGCGTCGCCGACGTACGCCACCACGCCGGGCTCGGCGTTCGCGCACGCCGCCAGGGCGAGCAAGGCGACCACACTCAGCACCAGATTCCTCAGCCTGTGCCACGCCTTCATCCGCTCCTCATCCCTGTGATCTCTCGGTGGGACGCCCACCGGTCAACCCGCCGGCTCCCGGGCGATCTTAGCCGCGTCCCCGGGGAGCAGGATCTGCTCGATCACGGAGGAGCACCAGTCGAGCAGCTCCAGGTCCTTGACCGGCGGCCCGCCGACGGTCGCGCTCGAGGGTCGCGGCACCAGGATGTGGCCGGCCGCCTCCTTGACCACGCTGCGCGGGTACAGCCGTTTCAGCCGCAGCGCCCGCGACTCGGGCAGCGATGCCGGGCCGAACCGGATGAACGTCGTCGAGGTGACGATCTCGTTGAGGCCGGCTGCACGCGCGAGCAGCCGGAACCGGGCCACGGCGATCAGGTTGCGTACCGCCTCCGGCGGCGGTCCGTAGCGGTCATGCAGCTCGGCCTCCACCGCCTTGACGTCCGCCTCCGCCCGGACCTCGGCCAGCCGTTTGTACATCTCCAGCCGCAGCCGTTCAGACTCCACGTAGTCACTGGGCAGATGGGCGTCAACCGGCAGCTCGATCCGCACCTCCGGCTCCGGCTGGGTGTCCTGCCCGCGGTACTCCGCGACCGCCTCACCGACCAGGCGGATGTAGAGGTCGAAGCCGACCTCGGCGATGTGCCCGGACTGCTCGCCGCCGAGCAGGTTGCCCGCTCCGCGGATTTCGAGATCCTTCATGGCCACTGCCATGCCGGCGCCGAGGTCGCTGTGCGCGGCGATGGTGGCCAGCCGGTCGTGCGCGGTCTCGGTCAACGGCTTGTCCGGTGGGTAGAGGAAGTACGCGTAGCCGCGTTCCCGGCTGCGGCCGACCCGCCCCCGCAGCTGGTGCAACTGGGAGAGTCCCATCAGGTCGGCCCGCTCGACGAGCAAGGTGTTCGCCGTGGCGATGTCCAGGCCGGCCTCCACGATCGTGGTGCACACCAGCACATCGGCCCGACGCTCCCAGAAGTCGATCATGATCTGCTCCAGCCGGTGCTCAGCCATCTGCCCGTGCGCGGTGGCCACCCGGGCCTCGGGGACCAGCTCGGCGATCCGCCGGGCGACCTTGTCGATGCTCTGCACCCGGTTGTGCACGTAGAAGACCTGGCCCTCCCGGAGCAGCTCGCGGCGGATGGCGGCCGTCACCTGCGCCTCGTCGTACGGGCCGGCGAAGGTCAGCACCGGATGCCGCTCCTCCGGCGGGGTGGCGATGGTGCTCATCTCCCGGATGCCGGTGATGGCCATCTCCAGGGTGCGCGGGATCGGGGTGGCGGACATGGCAAGCACGTCCACGGCGGTGCGCAGCCGCTTGAGCTGCTCCTTGTGCTCGACCCCGAACCGCTGCTCCTCGTCGATCACCACCAGCCCCAGGTCCTTGAAGGTGACCTCGGGCGACAGCAGCCGGTGGGTGCCGACGACGACGTCAACCCGGCCGTCCTTGAGGCCCTCGAGGGTCGCCCTGGCCTCTGCCTCGGAGGAGAACCGGGACAGCGGGGCGACGTTGATCGGGAAACCGGCGTAGCGGTCGCCGAAGGTGGCATGGTGCTGCTGCACCAGCAGCGTGGTCGGGACCAGGATCGCCACCTGCTTGCCGTCCTGGACCGCCTTGAACGCGGCGCGTACGGCGATCTCGGTCTTGCCGTACCCCACGTCACCGCAGATCAGCCGGTCCATCGGCACGACCTGCTCCATGTCCCGCTTGACCTCTTCGACGGCCGCTAGCTGGTCGGGGGTCTCGACATAACTGAAGGCGTCCTCGAGCTCACGCTGCCAGGTGGTGTCGGGTGAGAACGCGTGACCCCGGGTGGCCTGCCGCGCCGCGTACAGCTGGATCAGCTCGGCAGCGATCTCCCGGACCGCGCGACGGGCCCGGCTCTTGCGCCTGGCCCAGTCGGCGCCGCCCATCTTGTCCAGCGTCGGATTCTCCCCGCCGACGTAGCGGGTCACCTGGTCCAGGGCATCCATCGGCATGTAGAGCCGGTCGCCGGGCTGGCCACGCTTGGACGGCGCGTACTCGATGACCAGGTATTCCCGCGTGGCGCCCGCCACGGTCCGCTGCACCATCTCCCGGTACCGGCCGACGCCGTGCTGAGCGTGCACCACCGGGTCGCCAGGGGTCAGCTCGAGCGGGTCGATCTGGTTCTTCCGCCGGGCCGGCATCTTCCGGGTGGCCTTGTCCGTGGCCCGCTGCCCCGACAGGTCTCCGGCGGTGAACAAGGCCAGTTTGATGGCATCCGCGACGAAGCCGTGTGCCAGCGGGGCGGTGACGACCGTTCCGACGCCGGCGACCGGCGGTGCGGATAGGTCGTCCACAGGGCGTACGGACAGGTCGTGCTCGGCGAGCACCTCGGCGAGGCGGGTACTGAGGCCGTGGCCCTCGGCCGTCAGGACCACCCGCCAACCGTCCCGGATGCGCTTGGCGATGTCGTTGACAGCGGACTCGGTGTCACCCCGATAGCTCTCCCCCGCGTGCCCGGCTACGGTGCGCGACTCCACGCCGGCAGGATTCACCTGGTCACGGAGGTCGATGATCTCGCCCTCCTCCGTGCGGACCGGTTGCTCGGTGGCAGAAGCCGGGCCGGCGCTGAACGGGGACAGCGTCCACCAGGCCAGGCCGCGGGCTAGGGCGGCGGCGCGTACGTCGGCAAGGGGCCGGTACGAGGAGGCACCCAGGTCGATCGGCGCCTGCCCCCCGCCGGCCGCCGCAGCCCACGAGGCGTGCAGGAACTCCTCGCTGGTCTTGACCAGCTCGATGGCTCGACCACGGACGAGCTCGGGGTCGCAGACGAGTACGTGGGTGCCGGCCGGCAGCAGGTCGATCAGCAGCTCCATCCCCTCGACCAGCGCGGGAGAAAGGGCCTCCATGCCGTCGACGGCGTGGCCTTGGGCGATCTTGTCCAGCATCTCGATCAGCTCCGGATGCTGCACGGCCAGCGCCGTAGCCCGATCCCGGACGGCATCGGTCAACAGCAGCTCGCGGCATGGTGAAGCGGTGATCTCGGCCAGTG
>JBKPNA010000220.1:0-5601 GCA_046765695.1 Actinomycetota bacterium
GCCTGGACGCGCTGCTGTCACCGCCTCCCGATGGCCCTCCGTTGCCGGTAGCTGATGCTGGTTCTGCACGCCGGGTGCACGCGGCGCGGCGGGTTCGGCGCCCGAAGGACAGCCGGTGATTGGTATCCGTGCTAGTCAGCAACGGTTTGGTACTGGTAGCCCCGACGGGATTCGAACCCGCGCTACCGCCTTGAGAGGGCGGCGTGCTAGGCCGCTACACAACGGGGCCCCTAGCATGATCATCTTTGACGACCGGACCGCGGAAGCCTAGCAACTGACCTGTCGCACAGCGAATCGTGGCCGCTACGTCGCTGGGGTACTAGGACTCGAACCTAGACTAACTGAACCAGAATCAGTCGGGCTGCCAATTACCCTATACCCCACCGCACCGCCGGCAGATGGTCGCAACCCGCCAGGACGCGAGGAGCAACTTTACACCGCTGCACCGCACACGGCCCAAACCAGAGCAGCCGCTGAGGAGCGGCGAACCTCATCATCCCCGACTCGGGCGCTCAGCTTCCCCTATCGTGGCAGCTCGACCCGGTTCGGCAGTCGCAGCATCCGGAAGAACACGTACGCCAGCGCGGCGAACAGCGCGAAACCGCCGACGTCGAACGCCGCGTCGGCCCAGCTGATCTCCCGAACAGCCTTCAGCGCGGCGATCGAACTCGTCAACCCGGCGATCGTGTAGGCGAAGACGTTGTTGACAATGTGAGCCGCGATCCCGGCCTCGAGACCGCCTGTCCGCCACACCAGCAGGCCGGCCAAGAGGCCGAACGCCAGCCGAGATGCGAACAGCGGCACGTTCTGCACCCCGTGCAGCAGCGCAAAGACCACGGCCGACACCACCACGCCGAACCATGGCTGGGCCACCAGGCTGCCGAGCGCCTGCATCAGGTAGCCGCGAAAGAAGACCTCCTCGGCCACCGCCTGCAACGGGGACGTCAGCACGATGACCACCAGGAACCCCCAGAATCCGGCCTGCGGGGCGAACCGAAGTGGCTCGTCGAGAGTCGACAGCAGCATCACGCCGTTGAGCGACACGACCGCGATCACCAGGCAGCCGAGCAGGTACCGCCAGCGGATCCCTGGCCGGACGGAGCTCAACCAGCGCGGCCGCATCTGGTGCACGCCGAGCATCAGCGCCCAACTGATGGGAATCAGCACCGCGATGCCAAGGTTCGTCGCCAGCATGCCGACCGGCCGCTGGAAGGCGAACGCCTCACCGTAGTAGCTCGTGTAGGAGGTTGTCGCGGCGGTCGGCGCCCAGAACAGGGTCACCAGCGCCTGGCTGATCACTCCGGTGAGCAGCAGGAACATCGACACGCCGACGAGCGCGCCGAGCAGCGACCGCCACCACACGTAGCTCTCGCCGCGAAGAAGGTTGGGATAGGTCGCGCCATCGGGCGGCAGGACGCCTTGATCGGCGGTCCGGGCCGGCCGATTCGTCGGCGGGGCAGGCCTGCGCTGCACCGGCCGCTGGACCGGCCGTTGACCGTACGCCGATGCCGGTCGATTGCGGGTTGTCGACCGGCCAGCAGTGCTCCGCCTGCGGGATTTCGGCACGGCTCAGGCGTCCAGGGTGGCACGCGCAGCGGCAATCCTGGCCAACGTGACGTCCCGGCCCAGCAGCTCCATCGACTCGAACAGCGGCGGTGAGATCCGGCGGCCGGTGACCGCCGCGCGCACGGGAGCGAACGCGAGCCGGGGTTTCAGGCCCAACCTGTCAACCAACGCCGCCCGCAGTGACTGTTCGATAGACGTCCGGTCGAAGGTCGGCAGGGCCGTCAGGGCGGCGGTAGCGGCGTCCAGGGCACGCCCGGATGCCGGGGTGAGGCCGGCGTCCTGCTCGATCACGACGTCGGCCTCCCGCCGGAACAAAAAGCCCAGCATGTCGACCGCCTCCGACAATGTCGTGATCCGCTCCTGGATCAGCGGAGTGGCAGCCTCCAGCCGCTGCTGCTCGTCCGGCGAGGGCGGATCGCTCACCAGACCTGCTCGAACCAGGAAGGGCACGAGCTGTTCGGCAAGTTCCTTGGGAGCCAGCATCCGGATGTGGGCGGCGTTGACGGCCTCGCACTTCTTCGGGTCGAACCGCGCCGGATTGGCGTTCACCCGGCGGATGTCGAAGGCCTCCACCATCTCCGCCACCGTGAAGATGTCCCTGTCCTCCGCGATCGCCCAGCCGAGCAGCGCCAGGTAGTTGAGCAGAGCCTCAGGCAGATAGCCCTGCTGCCGGTACTCAGCCAGTCCAGACCCCTTGTCCCGCTTGGACAGCCGTCGGTTCCCCTCGCCCAGCACGGTCGGCAGGTGCCCGAATACCGGCGTACGGCCGCTGCCCCTCCCGATCTCGGCGAGCGCGTCGTACACCACGATCTGCCGGGGAGTGGAAGGCAGCAGGTCCTCCCCCCGCAGCACGTGGGTGATCTCCATCAGCGAGTCGTCGACCGGGTTCACCAGCGTGTAGAGCGGTTCGCCGTTGCCCCGGACGATGACGAAGTCGGGCACGTGCGCGGCTGCGAAGCGGACCGGTCCTCGCACCAGGTCGTCGAAGTCGATGTCCGCGTCCGGGACCCGCATCCGCACCACCGACGGGGTCGACAGCTCCTCCAGCTGGGCCACCCGCTCTGGACTGAGGTTCCGGCAGAAGCCGTCGTAACCGGACGGGCTCCCGGTTGGCCGCGCCGCCTCGCGGGCCTCGATCTCCTCCCGGGTGCAGTAGCAGCGATACGCCAGGCCGGCCGCCAGCAGCTCGGTCACGATGTCGCGGTAGATGCCGCTGCGCTCGGACTGGATGTAGGGCGCGTACGGGCCGCCGACCCCCGGTCCCTCGTCCCAGGTCAGCCCCAGCCAGGTAAGCGAGTCGTAGAGCACCTGGTAGGACTCCGGCAGGTTGCGACCCGCATCGGTGTCCTCTACCCGGAGCACGAACGTACCGCCGTAGTGGCGGGCGAAAACCCAGTTGAACAGCGCGCTTCGCACGTTGCCGACGTGCAGGTTTCCGGTCGGCGACGGAGGGAACCGGACCCGGACCTGCTCGGGCGCCAGGTCGCCCAGCACGCTGGCGTCGTGGCGACCGCTCACGAGGTGCCCTGGGCCGACGCGACGGGGTTGGTCAGCGACCCGATCCCTTCGACGTCGACGGTGACCTCCTCCCCCGGCAGCAGCGGCCCGACACCCTCGGGGGTGCCGGTCAGGATCACGTCGCCCGGGAGCAGCGTGGTGTAGGAGGAAACATAGGCGACCAGCTCCGGCACGGTGAAGATCATGTCCTTGGTATTGCCGTCCTGCCGGAGCTCGCCGTCAACAGTGGTGCGCACAGCCAGATCGGCGACCTCGTCGAGGCTTTGATGAGTGGTGATCCACGGCCCGAGCGGGCAGAAGGTGTCGAATCCCTTGGCTCGTGCCCACTGCCCGTCGGTGCGCTGCAGATCGCGGGCGGTGACGTCGTTGCCCACCGTATAGCCGAAGATCACCTCGGGGACCCGGGAGACCGGCACCTCCCGGCAGATCCGTCCGATCACCACGGCCAGCTCACCCTCGTAACTGACCTCCTGGCTGACCTTGGGATAGACGATGGGCTCGTTCGGGCCGATCACCGAGGTGTTCGGCTTGAGAAAGGTCAGCGGCGTGACGGGCACCTCGTTGCCCAGCTCGGCGGCGTGTGCGGCGTAGTTGCGCCCGACGCCCACCACCTTGCTGCGCGGGATGACCGGGGCGAGCAGGCGTACGCCGTCCAGCTCCTTGCGCTCACCGGTCAGCTGCACCGGCATCGCGATGGGGTCGCCGGTCAGCACCGAGACGGTGTTCGGGAACTGTCCGCCGTCCTCGGCGAGCTCAACGATCCCGTACTGAGGGTCCCCGCCTGCGGCGAACCGGGCAATGCGCACCCGCAAAGCGTAGCGGCCGGGCCCGCCGCGGCTCTGAGCTCCGGCACCAGCCTCGACGCGGAGATGATCGGCTCGTCGCTACGCCGATGCGACCTCCCGAGCCAGCGCGGTCGGCATGTAGTCGTACCGCACGAACCGGCGAGTGAACGTGCCCGTTCCGTGGGACACCGAGCGAAGGTCGATCGGGTACCGGGACAGCTCGTGCGCCGGGACCTCGGCGTGGATCACCACGTAGCCGGGCAGATCGGCGGTCTCGGTGCCATGTACCTGTCCCCGCCGGCCGCGCAGGTCGGCCAGCACCGACCCGACCGAGTCCTCTGCCACCGTGATGTCGAGCGAATCGATCGGCTCCAGCAGTGCGACCGTCGACTCGTTCGCTGCTTCCCGGAGCCCCGTGGCCGCGGCGGTCTGGAATGCCATGTCCGAGGAGTCCACCGAGTGTGCCTTGCCGTCGACCAGGGTGACCCGGACGTCGACCATCGGATACCCGGCCAGCACGCCCTTCTGCAGCTGGTTGCGTACACCCTTCTCGACCGAGGGAATGAACTGCCGCGGCACTGCCCCACCGACCACCCGCTCGGCGAACTCGATGCCGGCGCCTCGCTCCAGCGGTTCGACCTCCAGCCGGCAGACCGCGTACTGGCCGTGGCCGCCGGACTGCTTCACCAGCCGGCCCTGGACGACCGTCGGTTGCAGGAAGGTCTCCCGCAGCGAGGTCCGCACGGGCTCGATCTCGACGCCGACGTGCCAGTCGTCGCGCAACGCGGTCAGCAGCTTGTCCACGTGGGCCGGGCCCATGGTCCACAGCACGATCTGGTGGGTCTCGGCGTTCTGCTGCAGGCGCATGGTCACGTCCTCGGCGACCAGCCGCTGCAACGCCGACATCAGCTTTTCCTCCTCGTTGCGGGTGGCGGCGTGGATCGCGATCGGGAGCAGCGGTTCGGGGAGCAGCCACGGCTCGACCAGCGCCGGGCGGCTCTTGCTGGAAAGCGTGTCGGAGGTCTCGGCGGCGGTGAGCTTGGAGACCAGCACCAGGTCGCCGGCGATCGCCCGGGCCTTGGGGCGCGCCTCGTCGCCAACCGGCGCAGACAGCGGTCCGGTTCGCTCGTCGTCGCTGTCGTGCTCCGGATGCCCGTCGACGTGATGTGCGGCGAACCGTGGCAGGTGACCGGACACGTGCAGCGGGGTGTCGGCACTCAGCGTGCCGGAGAACACCCGGACCAGCGACAGCCGGCCGACGAACGGGTCGCTGGTGGTCCGGACGACTTCGGCGACCAGTGGGCCGGATGGGTCGCACCTCAGCTCGCCGAAGTCGCCACCGGTGGTTTTCTGGATCGACGGAGTCGGGGCGTTGAGCGGGGAGGGAAAGCCGAACTCGAACAGGTCGTAGAGCTCTTCGATGCCCATGCCGGACGGAGCATGGGTGGCGACCACGGGAAAGAACCGGGCGGTGGCGATCGCGGTCCGCAGGTCGGCCGCAACCATCTCGAACTCGATCTCCTCACCGTTCAGGTGCCGCTCGAGCAGCACCTCGTCCTCGGACTCCTCGATGATCGACTCCATCAGCGGGCTGCGGCGCTCCTCGATCAGCTCCGCCTCCTCGTCGTCCGGCGGGCGCACGCTCGCGGTGCCGTCGCGATAGTCGGCGACAGTCCGGCGCAGCAGGTTGACCAGCCGGGCGGCCACGCCGCCCTCGGTGAGTATCGGGACG
>JBKPNA010000221.1:0-25151 GCA_046765695.1 Actinomycetota bacterium
CGGGAGGAGCAGGCCAGCTTGTTCGGCACGCTGTCGCTGTGGCAGGGCGTCGACGTACCGGGGGCGACCTGCCAGCTAGTGATCATCGACCGGATCCCGTTTCCGCGGCCTGACGAGCCGCTGACCATGGCCCGGCAGCGCGCCGTGGCCGAGGCGGGCGGCAATGGGTTCATGAAGGTGGCCGCGACTCACGCCGCCTTGCTGCTGGCGCAGGGATCCGGCCGGCTCATCCGGCGGCTGTCGGATCGCGGCGTGGTGGCCGTGCTGGACCCGCGCCTGGTGACCGCGAGGTATGGGGCCTTCCTGCAGGCGTCGATGCCCGACATGTGGCTGACGACCGACCGCGAAGTCGCGATCGCGGCGTTGCGGCGGCTGTCGGGTCAGCTGGAACCGGTGGTTGCCGCGGACGCCTCGGTCGGCAGCTGACCACCGCCCGAAGATCACACTTCGCGCTACTTGGACGCACTTCGCGCTACCCCCACGTAGCGTGAAGTGACGTCAAGTAGCGCGAAGTTGAACGCTGAATCGAAATCTGGGCCGCTGGCGGCGGAGACCGACCTCTGGCAGGGTTGGTTTATGGAGCACACTTACGATTTCGACCTGGCCGTGATCGGTTCCGGACCAGGCGGCCAGAAGGCCGCGATCATGGCGGCAAAGCTGGGGCACAAGGTTTGTGTGATCGACACCAAGGCCATGGTCGGCGGGGTCTGCGTCAACACCGGCACTATCCCGTCCAAGACCCTGCGCGAGGCGGTGATGTACCTCACCGGCATGCAGCTTCGGGAGATGTACGGCGCCAGCTACCGGGTCAAGGAAGACATCACCATCGCCGACCTGCTGGCCCGGCTACAACACGTGGTCGGCCGGGAGACAGAGGTCATCAGGTCACAGCTGCTGCGCAACCACATCGAGCTCATTCCCGGGATGGCGGCGTTCATCGACCCTCACACACTGTCAGTGGACATCGAGGGATCCCAGGTGCACCGAACCCTCACCGCCGACAAGATCGTCATCGCCACTGGCACCCTGCCGGCGCGCCCGACCAGCGTCGAATTCGACGGAACCCGAGTGCTCGATTCGGATCAGATCCTGGAGCTGGAGACCGTGCCGGGCTCCATGGTGGTGGTCGGGGCCGGAGTAATCGGGGTCGAGTACGCCTCGATGTTCGCCGCTCTGGGCTCCCGGGTGACCCTGGTGGAGAAGCGCCCGCAGATGCTGGATTTCTGCGACCCCGAGATCGTCGAGTCGCTCAAGTTCCACCTCCGGGACCAGGCCATGTCGTTCCGGTTCGGCGAGGAGGTGGCGTCGGTGCAGAGCTCACCGCGCGGCACCATCACCACGCTTGCCTCGGGTAAGAAGATCGCCGCCGAGATCGTGATGTACTCCGCCGGACGGCAGGGAAACACCGACCGGCTGAACCTCGACTTGGCTGGCGTGGCGGCCGACCACCGGGGTCGGCTGAAGGTGGACAGCACCTACGCCACCGAAGTTCCGCACATTTACGCCGTGGGTGACGTGATCGGCTTTCCCGCGCTGGCCGCTACCTCGATGGACCAGGGCCGGCTGGCCGCGTCCTACGCCTTCGGCGAGCCGGCTCGGGAACTTCAGGCACTTCAGCCGATCGGCATCTACACCATCCCGGAGATCTCCTACTGCGGAAAGCTCGAAGCCGACCTGACCACCGAGTCCGTCCCCTTCGAGGTCGGCATCTCACGCTATCGGGAACTGGCCCGCGGCCAGATCACCGGCGACTCCTACGGGATGCTGAAGCTGATCGTGCACGCCGACACCCGGGAGATCCTCGGGGTCCACGTGTTTGGGACCAACGCCACCGAGCTGGTGCACATCGGCCAGGCGATCATGGGCTGCGGTGGCACAGTCGACTACCTGGTAGACACGGTGCTGAACTACCCGACCCTGTCGGAGGCGTACAAGGTGGCAGCCTTGGACGTCACCAACAAGCTGCGCGCCGTGGCCCGGTTCAGCAGCCAGATGGCCGCTGCTGAACCGAGCATGCTCTAACGACCGACCCTGGGTTAGATCTTCCGGAGCACGGCGACCACCTTGCCGAGAATGGTTGCCTGGTTGCCGTCGATCGGGTCGTACACCGGGTTGTGCGGCAGCAGCCAGACCTGCTGGCCGGTGCGCTTGAAGGTCTTGACCGTCGCCTCGTTGTCGAGCAGCGCGGCGACGATGTCGCCGTTGACGGCGGTGGGCTGCTGGCGGACCACGACCCAGTCCCCGTCGCAGATCGCGGCCTCGATCATCGAGTCGCCCCTGACCTCCAGCAGGAACATCGTCCCCTCGCCGACCAGCTGGCGGGGAAGCGCGAAGACGTCTTCGATCCGTTCCTCGGCCAGGATCGGCCCGCCGGCCGCGATCCGGCCCAGCACGGGGACGTGAACCGGTGCTGGGTACGCGTCGCCGACGCCGGTCTCGTCGAACCCCGGCTCCGCTGCCACGACGGGCTGACGGCCGCGTTCGGCGGTGCGGGTCTCGGGCAGCAGCACCTCGAGAGCGCGCGGCCGGTTCGGGTCGCGACGCAGAAAGCCCTTGGCCTCTAGCACCTTCAGCTGGTGAGCCACGCTGGAGGAGGAGGCCAGACCGACGGCGTCGCCCATCTCACGGATGCTGGGCGGGTACCCGCGGCTGTCCACGGTGGCCTTGATCACCTCGAGGATCCGGCGCTGGCGCAGCGTCAGTCCGTCAGCGTCCGCCGGGCCGTCGGGGAACGCGCTGACCGCTCCGCTTTCGCCAAGCTGAGCTGCCACCTCGCTGGCGCGCGGGCGTCCGCGACGGCGGGCACCCTGGGCACGGGTGGTGTCGTTGTCTGCCATAGAGCGAACTCTAGGGATTCGCGCTGACACATTCAAACGTCTGTTCGAGCGTGTCGCAAAGGAACCACCATTTCGGCGCCGCTTCTCCGTACAAGACCACAAATGTGGCCACGAACGGCCACTTTGGGCGCCGTTTCTCAGCAGGGAGCCACAGGCGGTTCGGGCGTGAGGTTCGCGTGCGTGGATCAGCCCGTTTCGAGAATCGAGCGCGAAACCGGAAATGTCAGTGGCCGGTGATGTGCTCACTCCATGGTGAGGGACTCGAACACGCGTTCGGACAATTTCGCGTGGCGTGCTTGGCAATGCGACCGCAATGCGCTACAAATCAAACAGACGTTCTATCGAACATCCGTTCGACACTTCCCGAGGAGCGACCGTTCATGACCGCCGCCATATTCGACCAGCCGTCTCCGACCCGGCTGCGGCCCTCCGTGGGCCAGCCAGCCCGCCGTCCGATCCCGGAGCGGGGCCCGCTGGCCCGACCCGAACGGTTGGCCCCGATCCCGCCGTCACGGCTGGGGGACCGGACGGTACGCGGCTGCCGGGCCGCCGCGGTCAGTCCCGCGCCGTCATGGCGGCTGACCGACCGTGGGATCGCCCTCGTCCTGATCCTGACCGCCATCCTGGTGGTGGCGGCGGTCACCGTGATCGGGCTGACCGCGTGGCGGGTCACCGGGCCCGGATACCAGACAACAGGTGTGACGCAGCTCAGCTCGCGTTGACCACGATGGTGCGCATGATCTTGTCGGAGAAGGTCTGCTTCTTGTCGTCCCAGAGCGGCCACAGGTAACCCACATAGCCGAAGCCGTCGAGCACATGCAGGATGTCCCGGATGAACGCGTTCATCGGACCGATGGGAGCATTGGACGGCTCGCCGATCAGCCTGATCTTGGTCACCCGCTTGCCCAGCGACTGGCCGGTCCTGCCGGCCACGAACCACCGGTTGTAGACGGTCCACACCATGCCGATGAGCATGATCGCCGTACCGATGATCATCGGCACGGCCCCGGCGGTCAGGTCGAGAGTCGAGCCGGTGGACTGGGCGATCGAGGCGATCCAGACGACGTAGCCGAAACTGAAGATGATCATCCCGAGGTAGGTCGGGGCCTGGTCGATCAGCATCGCAGCCACCCGTCTGCCCCAGCTGGCGTAGTCGGTCCGCAGTGGCACGGCGTACCCGACCGGATAGGGACCCGTCGGGCCATAACCGGGCGGTCCGGGCGGCGGATATCCCGGCTGCGGTGGATATCCAGGCTGGCTCGGGCCGTACGGACCAGTGGGGCCCGACGGACCGGGCGGTGCCCACCCGGGTTGCTGCGGTGCGGGGGGTGCGCCCTGGGGTTGATTCGACCACGGACCCCCGTACTGGTTGCTCATCGGTTCCTCGCTACGGCGGTGCTGGGCCAGACCAGGCGATCCTAGCCATGCTCGGGCTCATCGGTGCTGCAGGCCGGCCCACCGGTACTGCCTGGCGCGCCGCGCGATGAGGAACAATGGCCACGTGGCCGCCACCGCCGTTACCGCCCCACGGTCGGTTGCGCGTTCCGGATTGCTGGCAATCGGCGGTCTGTTCGCGGGCGGCCTTGCGCTCAGCGCATTGTTCGCCACCACCGGCCTCGGCATACCGTGCCCGTTCCGAGCCCTGACCGGCTGGCAGTGCCCGTTGTGCGGTGGCACTCGGATGGGAGCCGCACTCCTCCATGGCGACCTGTCAGCCGCGTACGCCTTCAACCCCCTGGTGTTCATCGCCCTGATCGTCCTCGCCGGGCTCGGGGCGGTCTGGGCGGTGGAGGTCGCCGGTGGCCCTGCGCTACACGTGCCCCGCGGGATGACGGTCCGGCTCCACCGGGTGCCGGTTGTCGCCTGGGCGGTCGTCGCGCTGCTGCTCGCGGCGGCCTACACCGTGCTCCGCAACATCGGCTGAGCGCCCAGGCGTCCGGCTTCCGACACGGCCCCTTACGACACTCCCACCCCTTGCGTTGTGCCCTTCTGGGACGTAATGTGTCCATATCTAGTAGTTACACAGCTGTGATTCCTCCACAAGTTGTGGTTGGTTACTCACACAAGTCCACAGCACGATCCACACGCCCACCAGGGTTGTCCCCAGATTCGTCCCCAGACCGAAGCAAGACAGGAGTCCGCGGAGTGCACTGCCCGTTCTGTCGGCACACCGACTCCAAGGTGCTCGACTCGCGCATCGTGGAGGAGGGCGGCGCCATTCGCCGACGGCGACAGTGTCCTGTCTGCGAACGGCGGTTCACCACGATCGAGCACATGCAACTCGTCGTGGTCAAGCGCAGTGGCGTGGTCGAACCGTTCCAGCGGGAGAAGGTGATCAACGGCGTGCGCAAGGCGTGCAAGGGGCGTCCGGTCACCGAGGATCAGCTCGCGCGCCTCGGCCAGATGGTCGAGGACTCGCTCCGCGCCTCGGGCCAGCCGGAGGTGCCGGCCGACGAGGTCGGGGTCGCCATCCTCGGCCCGCTGCGCGAGCTCGACCAGGTCGCCTATCTCCGGTTCGCCAGTGTCTATCGGCAGTTCGCATCAATCGAGGACTTCGAGGCCGAGATCGCACTGCTCCGAGTGGAACAGGAGCCGACCGGGATCGAGCCGCTCATTCCGGATCGGGCTGCCGACGCCAGGATCAGCAACTTCACCCCGCACAAGCTCACACCGGCACGCCGACCGAGCCCGCCTTAGCGGGCACCCAGACCCCGGGCAGGGTCCGCGCGGCAGGGGAAGGCTGCGCGGACCCCGCCCGGCTCCAACCTTGGCGAACCAGCCACCCGAAAACATGCATCTTCTTAAGATCTGCACCGACGTCCGTCCGTAGACACGGGCCCGTCGCCAACGAGAAAGGCACACATGACCGAGACCACCCGTTCGGCAAACGGTCGATCGGACACCAAGCGGTCCCCACGCAAACCGGCCGGCCTGACCATCGAGCGCGTCTTCACCAGCGGCGTACACCCGTACGACGAGGTGACCTGGGAGCGCCGAGACGTGGTGCAGACGAACTGGAAGACCGGCGAGGTGGTGTTCGAGCAGCACGGGGTTGAGTTCCCGGATTTCTGGAGTGTCAACGCCTCGACGATCGTGACCACCAAGTACTTCCGCGGGGCGCTGGGCACGCCGGCCCGGGAGCAGAGCCTGCGTCAGCTGATCGACCGGGTGGTCAAGACCTACCGCAAGGCCGGCGAGGACTGGGGGTACTTCGCCACGCCGGAGGACGCCGAGATCTTCGAGCACGAGCTCACCTGGATGCTGCTGCACCAGTACTTCTCGTTCAACTCCCCGGTCTGGTTCAACGTCGGCACTGCGTCCCCGCAGCAGGTATCCGCGTGTTTCATCCTTTCCGTCGACGACTCGATGGACTCGATCCTGAACTGGTACCGCGAGGAGGGCTTCATCTTCAAGGGCGGCTCCGGAGCAGGACTCAACCTGTCCCGGATCCGGTCGTCGAAGGAATTGCTGAGCTCCGGCGGAACCGCGTCCGGCCCGGTGTCGTTCATGCGCGGCGCCGACGCCAGTGCGGGCACGATCAAGTCCGGCGGCGCCACCCGGCGGGCGGCCAAGATGGTCGTGCTCGACGTAGACCATCCCGACGTCGAGGAGTTCATCGAGACCAAGGCCCGGGAGGAGAACAAGATCCGGGCCCTGCGTGACGCCGGCTTCGACATGGACCTGGGTGGCAGGGACATCACCTCGGTGCAGTACCAGAACGCCAACAACTCGGTACGCGTCACCGACGAGTTCATGCGGGCCGTCGAGGACGGGCGCGAGTTCGGCTTGCGGGCGCGCACCGACGGGCGGGTGCTGCAGACGGTCGACGCGAAGGAGCTGTTCGACAAGATCGCCCGGGCGGCCTGGGAGTGCGCGGACCCTGGCATCCAGTACGACGACACGATCAACGACTGGCACACCAACCCCGAGACCGGGCGGATCACGGCGTCCAACCCGTGCTTCACAGGTGACACCTTGGTGGCAGTCGCCGACGGACGCCAGGCAGTTCGGATCGACGAGCTCGTCGGCACGGAGACTGCTGTCTACACCAAGACCGGCGATGGCGAGACGGTTGTCCGAACCATGAGGAACGTTCGGATGACGCGCAGCCAGACGCCGATCGTGGCAGTGACACTCGACGACTTCACGAGCGTCCGCTGCACCCCGGACCACCTGTTCATGCTGCGGAACGGCCGCTATGTGCCGGCGAGCGAACTGACGCCCGGCACCAGCCTGGAGCGCTACGACAGCGTCGTCGGCGCCGGACGGGAACTCGTGGGGTCCAATCACAAGGTGCTCTCGGTGATGGACGCCGGTCTGGCCGACGTCTACGACGGCGAGGTCGAGCAGACCCACAACTTCGCGGTGGTGACGAGCGGCGGGAGCGGCGATCCTGCCGACCGCCTCTCCGGAATCTTCGTGCACAACTGCAGCGAGTACATGAGTCTTGACAACAGCTCGTGCAACCTGGCCAGCCTGAACCTGCTCAAGTTCCTGCGCGAGGACGACACCTTCGACGCCGAGAAGTTCGAGAAGGCGGTCGAGCTGATCATCACCGCGATGGACATCTCGATCTGCTTCGCCGACTTCCCGACCGTTGCGATCGGCGAGACCACCCGGGACTACCGCCAGCTCGGCATCGGGTACGCCAACCTGGGCGCACTGCTGATGGCGACCGGCCACGGTTATGACTCCGAGGGCGGCCGAGCCCTCGCGGCGGCGATCACCTCGCTGATGACCGGCACCTCCTATCGGCGCTCCGCGGAGCTGGCCGGCATCGTCGGCCCGTACGCCGGTTACGCCCGCAACGCCGATGCACACAAGCGGGTGATGCGCAAGCACCAGGCGGCCAACGACGCGCTGCGTACGGTAGGTGATCTCGATGCCGCCGTGCAGCGGCGCGCTGCCAAGGCATGGGACTCCGTGATCAGACTCGGTGAGCTGAACGGATACCGCAACGCCCAGGCCTCGGTGTTGGCACCGACCGGCTGCCTGACCGCGGACACGCTGATCACCACCGACCGCGGCCTGACCCGGCTCGGCGAACTGGGCGATGTCTGGGGCGAGCGGTGGCAGGATCTGGACGCTCAGGTCTCCACCGACGAGGGGCCGCGCCAGGCCACCAAGTTCTTCGTCAACGGCGAGGAGCCGACCCGGCTGATCACCACCGAGAGCGGCTACACCATCTCCGGAACGCTGGCGCACCGGATCAAGGTCGTCGAGCCCGAGACCGGAGGCTGGGTCTGGAAGCGGCTGGCGGACCTCCAGGCGGGCGACCTGGTGCCGATTCAGCTCGGCACGCTGGTGGGTGAGCCGCGGCTGGTGCCCCTGCCGGTGCTGGACGAGGCGTACTACACCGGGGATCGCGACGTCGCGGTGCCGGACGCGGTGACACCCGACCTGGCCGAGTTGGTCGGTTACTTCATGGGTGCCGGTGGCTTGCAGGCCAGCGGGATCCGGGTCCGCGTCGCCGAGGCCGATCTGGACGTCGTCGAGCGGATCCGGGTGCTGGCCAAGGATCTGTTCCACCTGGAGCCGGCCGTGACGCTCGCCGAGGGTCATCACGAGATGCTGCTCACCTCGGTCCGGTTGGCCCGTTGGTGGCAGGCAGCCGGCTTCTCCAAGGCGCGGCCAGGGGCCGATCACGCGGGCCGGGGCTGGTCGCCCCGGATCCCGTCGGCGATCCTGGAGAGCAACGACGGCGAGGTGTACGCGGGGTACCTCCGCGGTCTGTTCGAGGCCGACGGCACGGTGGCGGACGGAGTGCCGTCGGTGACCACCGCGTCCCGCGCCTTCGCCGCCGAGCTTCGGACCCTGCTCCTGACGGTTGGCCTGGCGACGACCACTCGGGAGATCGTCGGGGGGTTCGGCAGCCCCCTGTTCCAGGTACGGCTGCGCAACATTGACCATGCGCTCCGGTTCGACGAGCGGATCGGCTTCCTGGGCCGCCGCAAGAATGAGCTGGTCGTCGAGCTGGACTCGGTCCAGGCGGGCAACCGGGACCGGATTGCGCTGCCTGATCCGGTGTGGGAGGCCGTCCTGGCCAAGGCCCCGGAGTACCGGAGCAAGGTGCTGCCGTCGCTACGGCGGCTGGGACGCGTGCCGCGGCAGACCGCCGAGCAGCTGTTCCAGATCAGCCGGGATCCGCGGCTGGCGTACGCGCTGGGCTACCTGTTCGAGCGGGTGGCCAGCAACGCCGACGGCGGCGTGCGGCCGACATACGACATCTCAGTGCCGGAGAACGTCACCTATGTCGCGTCGGGGTTCGTCAGCCACAACACGATCGGCTTCATGATGGACTGCGACACCACGGGAATCGAACCCGACTTCTCGCTGGTCAAGTTCAAGAAGCTGGTCGGCGGCGGGTCGATGCAGATCGTCAACCAGACGATCCCGCGGGCCCTGCGGAAGCTCGGCTACACCGAGGAGACCAGCGAGGCGATCGTGGAGTTCATCGCCGAGCACGGGCATGTGATCGACGCACCCGGGCTGCGGCCGGAGCACTACGAGGTGTTCGACACCGCGATGGGGCAGCGGGCGATCAAGCCGATGGGCCACGTCCGGATGATGGCTGCCGCACAGCCGTTCCTATCGGGAGCCATCTCCAAGACGGTCAACCTGCCCGAGTCGGCCACCGTGATCGACATCGCCGACGTTTACATCCAGGGCTGGAAGCTCGGGCTCAAGGCGCTGGCGGTGTACCGGGACAATTGCAAGGTGGGTCAGCCGCTCAGCGACGGCAAGTCGGACAGGAAGTCCGACAACGCGGACGGCAAGACGGAGGTCGTGGAGCGGGTGGTCTACCGGCCGACCCGGAAGCGGCTGCCCAAGTCGCGGCCGAGCCGGACCACCTCGTTCTCGGTGGGCGGGGCAGAGGGCTACATGACCTCCGGTTCCTATCCCGACGACGGCCTCGGCGAGCTGTTCCTCAAGCTCGGCAAGCAGGGCTCGACCCTGTCCGGAGTGATGGACGCGTTCTCCATCGCCGTGTCCATCGGCCTGCAGTACGGGGTGCCGCTGGAGACCTTCGTGCAGAAGTTCACCAACCTGAAGTTCGAGCCGGCCGGGCTGACCGACGACACCGACATCCGGATGGCGCAGTCGATCATGGACTACATCTTCCGCAGGTTGGCGCTGGACTACCTGTCCTTCGAGCAGCGGGCCGAGTTGGGCATCTACACCGCCACCGAGCGGGCCCGCCAGGTGGAGACCGGCTCCTATCTGCCCGTCGAGGCGGAGGAGGTCAGTGAGGCGGAGTCGTTGAAGAACGACGCCGGTGACGACGTGGACACCGACCTGACCAGCCAGCTGGACGAGCCGGTCGCCGATGCCCGCCCGGCTCCGCCATCGGCCCGGACGACCTCCGAGCTGTTCGAGGAGATCACCGGGACCAGTGTCGACGCGCCGCTCTGCCTCACCTGCGGCACCAAGATGCGGCCGAGCGGCAGCTGCTACGTCTGCGAGGGCTGCGGCAGCACCAGCGGCTGCAGCTAGCTCCCTGTTTGCGCCCTCGTCTCGTCTTTGCGGCAGCACGAACGGCCGCAAAGACGAGGAAAGGGCGCAATTTCCTGCCGGAGCCAGGGTAGTGTACAAGCTGTACACTCTGTACATGACTGCGACCCACTACGGCAGCGTCAGCGAGGCGCGGGCGCACCTGAGGGAACTGCTGAACGCCGCCGAGTCCGGGCGTCCTGCGACCCTCAACCGCGAGGGCCGGCGTACTGCCGTCGTCGACGCCGATCGCCTCCGCGACATCCTGGCTGTCTCGCGCCCATCGGGTGCGGTGATGGCTCATGAGGCCGGTGGATGGAGCATCGTGCTACCGGGCTTGCCCATAGCGGCTGACGGCTCAACCGTCGACCAGGCTATGGACGAGATGGTCGAGGCCATGCGCGAGTACGCCGACGACTGGACTGATCGCCTGCTCACGGCACCGAACCACGCCCGGAACTGGGATCTGGTGCAGCTGATCGAACTCTCCGACGACGAGCAGCTGAGGTCCTGGTTGGTCGGTTCGTGAAGCACCGGGCCCCGACCCGGGCCGATCACCAGAAGTTCTGCGAGATCGAGGGCTGGCACCTGGTCCGGAATGCCCGGGGCCGATCGGGCACTCATCACGTCACCTATGAACTGCCATTGCACGACGGCCGGGTGCTCAGGACCCGGATCTCCCATCCACCCGATCGTTCGACCTACGGCGCCTCCCTGTGGGCCCACATTCTCCGTGACCAGCTGGCCATCGCCGAGGACGAGTTCTGGGCCTGCGTCGACCAGGGGGAGTTGCCCGAGCGAGGTTCGCCGCAACAGCCCGCGGCTGCTATCCCGTCCGAGGTCGTCTATCAGCTCGTGGCCCGGTTCCGCGTTCCTGAGAACGAGGTCGCGCAGATGACAAAGGCGGAGGCCATTACCCGGCTGCAGCAGAAATGGGCGGAGCTCGCCGACGAGTAACGAGTTGAGAGTGCCTCTTACTGCAACGGGAACGGCGACTGGGCGTACGCCGGGGCGTCGCTGAGCTCGACGGAGGCGACCCACTTGACCCACCAGAAGCCGCGGCGGTTCGGCGCCACGAGGCGTACGGGTGCCCCGGTCCCCGCGGTGAGCGGTCCGCCCTGAAAGCCGGTGGCCAGCCACAGGGCCCCCGCATCCGCGGTCGGGAAGCGACGCCGGTAACCGGTCACGCTGGTCACCACGACGCTGGTTGCCGCGGCGAGCCGGTCCGCCCCGAGCAGCGCGCCGAGCGGCACGCCCGACCACTCGGCGTCGGCGAACCATCCGCTGGTGCAGTCCAGCCGGGCGCGGACCGGCACGGCGTGGGTGGTGAGTTCCGAGACCGGCATCGCGACGCCGTCGACCAGCACCGAGTGGTCGGCCGGGAGCTTGGGCACCCGGTCGAGCAACCAGATGGTCGCGGGAATGGCGTCCGGTGTAATGCGGTGTGAACCGCTGGCGATCCGCCGGGCCGACGGCAGCCCGGCGAGCCGTCCCAGACCCTCGAGCGCGGCGTATCCGGCGCCGACCCCCAAGACGAATCCTCCCGTCCGCAGCAGCGACCGACGGCTCAGATCCGTCCGGCGGGGCGCCTGCCTCGGATGGCGAACGAGGTGCCAGACCAGCAACGGCACGGCCACGAAGGCTGCTCCGACATGGACCTGAATCGGGCTGATCCCGGCGAGCAGCCCGTAGCCCACGAACACCTCGAGAAAACCCGCGGCCAGGCAGACGATGATCACCGCGGCGAGACCGAGGCTCGCCAGCCGCAGTGACGCGGCCCGCCGGACGATCACCGTCTTCCACGGCGTGAGCACCACCACGCCGAGGCCCAGCAGCCCGTGCCCGACCGTGGCCAGGCGCGACGGCAGGATGGTGCCGGCAGCGAAGGCGGCCCACCCAGTCACGAAGGCCCCGATCAGCACGATCAGCAGCGCCAGATTGGTCCGCCGACCGGCTCGGCGGAACCGCACTAACCCGCGACCGGCCATGGCCTGCGCCGGACTAGCTACCCGGTGGCCGCGGGGCAGCCGACCATCCTGGCGGGGGAGCGGCCGGCAGCGGCGGCCCGGGCATCACCGGAGGTGGCGGCATGATCACGTACGGCCGCAGCGCCGCGGCTCGCTGCAACAGGGTGTTCATCCGCTCGTTGATGTCCCGCGGCGGGTTCTGGTTCACGGCCCGGTTGTGCAGGAAGGCGATCTGGGTCATGGTCTGCTGGTACTCGTGCAGCGCCTCGGCGGCCTGCCTACCGCCCTGTCGCTTGGCGTACGCGCGGGCCGACATCCGGTCGGACAGCCGGGCGATCCAGCGGATCTCCTCGGGCCGGATCCAGCCCATGGCCGCGGTCTGGGCCAAGGCGGCGGCCAGCATCTTGCCCTCCCGCGACCGCGCCCAGATCGCCACGGCCAGCACGATGGCGAGCAGCGGCAGCATGATCACGGCGTAGGTGAAGAAGAACCCGTCCCCGCCCCAGAAGGCGCTGCCGTTCCAGATGCCGTGCATGACGACCGCGGCCAGGTAACCCAGGATCGGCGCGAGCACCCGCAGCGGGGCACGCCGTGTCGTCACCGCGATGCCGATGCCGATGCCCAGCGCGGAGGTGAACAGCGGGTGCGCGAACGGCCCCATCACTCCGCGTAGGAAGAAGGTGATCGGCAGGTCTCCGGTCTGCAACGAGCTCAGGTAGTAGACGATGTCCTCGACGAAGGCGAACCCGACCCCGACCAGGGCCCCGTAGACCAAACCGTCGAGCAGACCGTGGATCTGGGCCCGCCGGAAGATCACCACGATCACCAGGAACAGGCCCTTTCCCGCCTCCTCGACGACCGGCGCGATGATCGCCGTCTCGGTGAAGGTATTGGTGCCCGGTACGGCGAAGAGCAGCTCCTCGGCCAGCACACTCAGGGCGACGGCCACCACCGCGCCCCAGCCGATGGCGGCGAGCCGGTAGCGGGTTGGCTCCGGCTCGTACCGATCGAGCCAGAACAGCACCAGGACCAGCAGTGGAAACGAGATCGCCGCCAGCAAGGTGGTGATCAGCGTCGGCACCGGCCCGCCGGTCAGCACGATCAGGATGGCGATGACCAGGCCCCCGAGGCTCAGCACGATCATGGTCACCCAGGTCAGGGGCGAGCGTCGGTGGTGCAGCAGCTGCGGCGGTATCGGCGGCACCGCGGGGGCTCCGTACGGCCCGGCCGGGACCATGGCTGGTCCGGTCATGGATCACTCTCCTGTCGCTTCAAGTTTCCCCGACAGAGCCGATGTCAACCTATGGCATTTTCGTCCCGTACCGGCGTTACAGTCGCCCGTATGCCTGCGCTGCCGGACGTACATCCGAGAGCCGGCCTGCCCGAGGCGGTTCGCGTCTACGAGGTCGGGCCACGGGACGGCCTGCAGGCCGAACCGACGACCGTCCCGGCAGCGGTCAAGCTGGAGCTCATCGACCGGCTCGGGGATGCTGGGCTGACCGCGATCGAGGCGACCAGCTTCGTGTCTCCGCAGTGGGTGCCCCAGCTCGCCGATGCGGAGCAGGTGATGGCCGGCCTGCGCCGGCGGCCGGGAGTCCGCTATCCGGTGTTGACGCCGAACCAGCGGGGCTACGACCGCGCGGTCGCCGCGGGAGCCGACGAGGTCGCGGTGTTCGTCTCCGCCACCGAGACGTTCGCCGCCCGCAACCTGAACAGCACGGTCGAGGGCGCGCTCGCCATGGCGGCGCCGGTGATCGAGCAGGCCCGAGCCCGCGGCATGGCGGTACGCGGCTACGTGTCCATGGTGTTCGGCGACCCATGGGAGGGCCGGGTCGGGGTTGAGCAGGCAGCCGCCGTGGCCGCCCGGCTGTTCACCCTGGGCTGTACGACGATCAGCCTTGGCGACACCATCGGGGTGGCCACCGCGGGGCAGGTGCAGGCCGTGCTCCAGGAAGTGGGAAGCGCCGGCGTACCGCTGGCCCGGATCGCGCTGCACCTGCACGACACGTACGGTCAGGCCCTGGCGAACGTGCTGGCCGGACTGGAGTGCGGCGTGACCGAGTTCGACGCAGCGGCCGGCGGACTCGGCGGCTGCCCGTACGCGAAGTCGGCTACCGGCAACCTGGCGACCGAGGACCTGGTGTGGATGCTGGACGGACTCGGCATCGCCTCTGGTGTTGACCTGGCTGCGCTGGTCCGGACGAGTCGCTGGCTGGCCGAGCAGCTCGGCCGGCCAGCGCCTTCCCGGGTGGTTGCCGCCTTCTCGCATTGATGGCAAGGCGGACGATCCCCTTGAACCCCCGCGGGGCGTGGCGCAACGTTGGGTGAGAGGACACGTCCCCGCGTGCGCTAGGTTCGCAGGGGAGGCAGGGGTGGCCGACATCGACGATTTCGACATCGACAAGAGCATCGCCGCGGCGTGGACGGAGTTCCAGGTCAGGCTGAGCGAGATCGTCTCGGTGATCGACGAGTCGGCGGACCTGACCATCGGCACCGGGCCGGTGGAGGAGCGTGCACCCTTCCTGCGGCTCAGCAGTCCACGACCGCACGTCATCCGCGGCGAGGCCGCCGGGAACACCGTGCTGGGCGAGGACTTCCAGCTCGGGCCCGACCAGCGGGCAACCATGGCGGCCTTGGGTTGGCAGTCAGCGACTGCGGAGAACGACCCGGCCGATGGCAACTTCTGGTTCGAGCATGACCAGGACGACGCCGACCGGATCAGTGAGCTGGCCGTCGGAGCGCTCCGCGACGTGTACGGGGTGCAGCACCCGATCTTCCTGGCCCCCGATCAACTGGCTGAGCTGCTGCAGCCGACGCCCGCCCCGGTGGAGAGCACCACTGGGGACCTGGTGCCGCCGGAGCACGACCTGGCCGCGCAGATGCCACGCGACCGACGGCACCTGGAGGAGCTGGTGGACGCCGAGCTCGGCCGGATGTTCGGCTATCCACCCATCCACGACGCCGAGGGGGACGTGGCCATCCGGGTCGGGTCGACGATGCTCTTCCTGCGCACAGCGCCGGACGCCCAAGAGATCATCGTGTTCGCCGCGGTGGTGCACGACGTGGCCGGACGCTCCCGAGCGGCCGAGGTGCTGAACGATCTCAACGTGGCGGCCCGCTGGGTGAAGTTCCAGCTCGTCCGGGACCGCGTGTTCGTCACCGTGTCGGTGCTGGCGCGCCCGTTCGTGCCGGCGCACTTGCACCAGGCGATGCAGATCCTGGCCGAGACGGCTGACGGCATCGACGACGAGCTGGCCGTGAAACTGGGCGGCCGGACCACTTTCGAGACCCGCGACGAGGAACCCTGAGCCGCTCCTCCCCACGGGCCGACCCCCACCTCGCTCCGATCGACGTCGGCCGCTACGACCCGGCATTGCCGATCACCGCCTGGCACGACGAGATCGCCCTGGCGATCGAGCAGCACCAGGTGGTGATCGTCGCCGGCGAGACGGGCTCGGGTAAGACGACGCAGCTTCCGAAGATCTGCCTTGAGCTGGGCCGCCGCTCGATCGGCCACACCCAGCCGCGGCGGATCGCGGCCCGGGCGGTGGCCGAGCGGGTGGCGTACGAGCTGGGCACCGAGTTGGGTGACCTGGTCGGCTACCAGGTCCGGTTCACCCGGCAGGCGTCCACTGCGACGCGGCTGAAGGTGATGACCGACGGGGTGCTGCTCGCAGAGATCAGCCGCGATCGCGACCTGCGCCGCTACGACACGATCATCCTGGACGAGGCTCACGAACGCAGCCTGAACATCGACTTCCTGCTCGGCTACCTCCGTCAGCTGATGGAGCGCCGGAGTGATCTGAAGGTTCTCATCACCTCGGCGACGATCGACACGGCGCTGTTCTCGGCACATTTCGGCAACCAGGACGGCGTCGGCGCGCCGATCGTCGAGGTCTCCGGGCGGAGCTATCCGGTCGAGGTGCGCTACCGGCCGTTGCTGGCCGACGGCGAGGCCGACCAGGTCAGCGGCATCCTTGACGCGGTCGCCGAGCTGAGCGCCCTCGGCCCGGGTGACATCCTGGTCTTCCTGTCCGGCGAGCGGGAGATCCGCGATGCCGCTGAGGCACTGCGCGGCCGGCAACGGGCCGACACCGAGATCCTGCCCCTGTACGCCCGGCTGTCCGCCGCTGAGCAGCAGAAGGTCTTCGCGCCTCATCCCGGAAGGCGGATCGTGCTGGCCACCAACGTCGCGGAGACCTCGCTGACCGTTCCTGGCATCCGCTACGTCGTCGACCCCGGCACTGCCCGGATCTCCCGCTACTCGGCCCGGACCAAGGTGCAGCGGCTGCCGATCGAGCCAATCTCCCAAGCCTCGGCCGACCAGCGCGCCGGGCGCTGCGGCCGAGTCGGCCCGGGGGTCTGCATCCGGCTCTACACCGAGGAGGACCTGCGCAACCGGCCCGAGTTCACCGAACCGGAGATCCTGCGCACCAATCTCGCCTCGGTGATCCTGCAGATGACCGAGGCCCGGCTCGGCGAGGTGACCGACTTCCCGTTCGTCCAGGCGCCGGACCGCAGTCAGGTCGCCGACGGACTGCGGCTGCTGAACGAGCTCGGGGCCCTGGCCGGCGACGGGAAGCGCACCAGGCTGACGAGGATCGGTCACCGGCTGGCCGCGCTGCCGCTGGATCCGCGGCTGGCCCGGATGCTGCTCGAGGCCGACCGGCTGGGCTGCCTCCGCGAAGTCCTGATCATCGCCGCCGGCCTGTCGATCGTCGATCCACGGGAGCGGCCCGCGGACGACCCGAGCCGGGCCGACGCGCTCCATCGGCGGTTCTGGTCGCCGTCGCCCGAGCATGGCGAGACCGATGGCCAGGTCTCTGACTTCCTTGCCTGGGTGAACCTCTGGGAATACCTGAAGCAGGCGCGCAGGCAGCTGTCCGGCAACGCGTTCCGCCGGCTCTGCCGGGACGAGTACCTGCACTTCCTGCGGGTGCGGGAGTGGCAGGACCTGCACGCTCAGCTGAAGCAGATCGTCCGCGAGCTCGGTCTCAGCCGCAACGACACGCCGGCCGACCCGGTTCGGATCCACACCGCCGTCCTGGCGGGCCTGCTGTCCCACGTGGGACTTGCCGACGTGCGCGACCAGCGGCCCGAGGTGGGTCGGCGGCGGCGTACTGGTCCTCAGGAGTACCTCGGGGCGCGCGGCGCCCGGTTCGCGATCACCCCTGGCTCCAGTCTGGCCCGGACGCCGCCGCCGCTGGTCGTGGCTGCCGAGCTGGTGGAGACCAGCCGGCTGTGGGCCCGCACGGTCGCTCCGATCACCGCAGAACAGGTGGAGGAGGTGGGGCAGCACCTGCTCAAGCGGCAGTACTCCGAGCCGCACTGGTCGGCTCGCAGCGGCTCGGTGCTGGCGTACGAGCAGATCAGCCTGCTGGGTGTGCCGATCGTGGCCCGGCGCCGGGTGGGCTACGGGCGGATCAACCCGGGGGAGGCGCGGGAGATCTTTCTCCGGTCGGCGCTGGTGGAGGGTCAGTGGCACACCCGGCACGCCTTCTTCCGGGTCAACCAGGATCTGCGAGCGGAGATCGAGGCGTTGGAGGAGCGAACCCGGCGCCGTGACCTGCTGGTCGACGACGAGACCGTCTACCGGTTCTACGACGCCCGAGTGCCGGACGGGATCACCTCGGTGGCCCACTTCGACGCGTGGTGGAAGCAGGCCCGGCAGCAGACCCCAGACCTGCTCACCATGACCTGGGCCGATCTCAGCACCGGGGAGGGCACCGCGAGGGACCGGTCCGGATTTCCCGACGCCTGGCGGGCGGCCGGACAGGACCTGCCGCTGGACTACGTCTTCGAGCCCGGCCGGGCCGACGACGGGGTTACCGTACGGGTGCCGCTGCCCCTGCTGAACCAGCTCGACCCGGCAGTGTTCAGCTGGCAGGTGCCGGGGCTACGCCACGAGCTTGCCACCGAGCTGATCCGATCCCTGCCCAAGGCAGTACGCCGCCGCTTCGCCCCGGCCCCCGAATTCGCAAAACGGGCACTCGACTGGCTCGATGGGCACCCGGCGGCCGGACCTGAGGCACTGACCGCCGCTCTCTCCCGTGCGCTGCGAGCGCTGACGGGCGAACTGATCGGCCCGGACGACTGGGACGCCTCGGCAGTCCCCGGACATCTGCTGGTCAACTTCGCGGTACACGCGGACGACGACCCGGACGCGAAGCCGCTGACGATGGGCCGGGATCTGGCAGCGCTCGCTGAGCAGGTGGCTCCGAGGCTCAGCCGCAGCCTGGCCGCCGCCGCGGCACCGCTCGCCCGGAGCGGGGCGACCCGATGGGAGTTCGGCACGATCGACGAGCAGGTCGCGTTGCTCACCGATGGTCACTCGATGGTCGGCTATCCGGCGCTGGTGGACGAGGGCGCCACCGTCGGTCTCGCGGTGCTGGACACGCCACGCCGGCAGCAGCTCAGCCATCGGGCCGGCCTGCGCCGGCTGGTGCTACTCAACACGCCGGATCCGACCAAGTGGCTGGTCGCCCACCTGGGGAACGCCGACAAGCTGGCCCTCGGCGCCGGGCCGTACCCGTCAGTGGCCCATCTCCTCGCCGATGCCCGGCTGGCCGCCGTCGGCGAGCTGATCCGCCGTGCAGCGATGGAGGTCAGGGACGAGGTCGCGTTCCACAGTCTGTGCGACACGGTGCGGGCGGAGAACCCGGAGCTGATGCAGTCCATCGTGCGGTTGGCTGCAGAGATCGTTCGACTGCACGGTGCGGCGCAGGCCGAACTGCCCGGCGTGGCAGCCGTCAGCAAGGAAGCAGCCGCCGACCTGCGGGAACAGCTCGGCAACCTGGTCTTCCGCGGGTTCCTCGCAGCCACCGCGTACCCGCACCTGGTACGGCAGCCTCGTTACCTGCAGGCGGCGCAGGCCCGGATCGCCACACTGCGGACCAACCCCGTCCGCGACGAGGCGGGCCGGGCGATCATCCTGCGCTGCGAGGACGCGTACGCCGAGCTCTGCGCCCTCGCGCCGCCCGGCCCCCTGCCCGACTTCGTGGACGAGGTGGGCTGGCTGTTGGAGGAGCTGCGGGTCAGCCTGTTCGCGCAGTCGCTCGGCACCGACGCGCCGGTGTCGGAGAAGCGGGTCGGGTCCGCCATCGCCAAGGCGGCCGAGCGGTTGCGCTGACCAGGTCGGTGGCTCGCCACGGGTAGATTAGGCCCATGTTGGATCCGCGCCAGCTCTACACCTTGAACGAGGATGTGAGGGCCAAGCTGAAGGAGCATCGGCCGGTGCTGATCCACCAGCTCGACGGTTTCGTGGACGCCGGGCAGGCCGGGCGGCTGTTCTCGGCACACCTGCTCGAGCAGCTGGATCACGAGGTGCTCGCCATTTTCGATCATGATCAGCTGCACGACTACCGGAGCCGGCGGCCCGCCATGGTCTTCGACACGAACCAGTGGAAGTCTTACGCCGATCTGCATCTGCGGCTCTACCGCATGGTCGACGGGCACGGTGAGGTGTTCCTGCTGCTGAACGGCCCGGAGCCGGACGTCCAGTGGGAGCGGATGGCGGCCGCCGTGCTGGGGCTGATCGAGGAGCTCGGGGTTCGGCTGACGGTCAGCGTGCACGGCATCCCGATGGCCGTGCCGCACACCCGGCCCATCACCCTGACCGCGCATGCGACCGACACTTCACTGGTCCAGGGCTATCGCAGCTGGATCGACCGGGTGGAGGTGCCGGCGAGCTTCACCGGGTTGCTCGAGTTCCGGCTCGGCCAGCTGGACCGCAAGGCGATGGGCTTCGCGGCCCACGTGCCGCACTACCTGGCCCAGGCGACGTTCCCGGAGGCCACCTTGACGTTGACCCGGTCACTGAACTCCGCGACCGGGCTGGCGGTGCCGCTGGAGCCGCTGGAGAAGGCGTCGGCGGCCAACATGGCCGACATCGCCGAGGAGATGGTCTCCTCCACCGAGGTGCAGGAGCTGGTCGCGACTCTGGAGCAGCAGTACGACGCGCTGCAGGTCGACCGGCCAGAGCAGGTGCCGACCGCGGAGGAGATCGCCGCCGAGTTCGAGCGCTTCCTGGCCGACCGGGAAAAGGACGAGTAGGCGACCGGCAGGCTGCACCCTTTTGTGGCCTTGTGCGGAGGTACGAGGCCAAAAGTGGCCTGATCCTCTTCCGTTTGTGGCCTTGTGCGGAGGAACGTGGCCAAGAGTGGCCGGATCCGCTGCCGTTTGTGGCTTTGTGTGGAGAAACGGAGCTGGAGACCGCCGGATCCAACGCCAGCTGCTGGCCCGTGCCACGGGGCGCGGCCACGTATGCGAGCCGGGCCCAATAGGTTGACCCCGTGCCCAAGTCGGTGACCGAGCTGGTCGACCTGCTCGACCTGGAGGAGATCGAGATCGGGCTGTTTCGTGCGCGTCAGCCCGATACCCAGCTGCAGCGGGTGTTCGGCGGCCAGGTGCTGGCCCAGGCGCTGGTCGCAGCGGCGCGTACGGTCGCAGTCTCGCGCGTGCTGCACTCGCTGCACGCCTACTTCCTGCTGCCCGGCCGCACCGACATCCCGCTTGTGTACGACGTCGAGTCGGTGCGCGACGGCGGCTCGTTCTCCTCCCGTCGGGTGGTGGCCCGGCAGGGCGGAAAGGTGATCTTCTACCTGTCCGGCTCGTTCCACGAGATGGAGAGCGGGTTCGAGCACCTGGACCCGGTGCCCGAAGACATACCCGGTCCGGACGAGTGTCCACGGCTGGGTGAGGTGCTGGCGAGGATCTCGGGGCGTTCGGCGGCGCTGTGGGAACAGGAGTGGGGGGTGCTGGATGTGCGCTACGTGGGCGACTCGCGGCCCGGCGGTTCGCTGATCGACGCAACTCACCCGGCCCGCGCGCGGGTCTGGGTGCGGGTTGAGGGACCACTGCCGGACGACCGGCGGCTGCACCAGGCCGCCCTGGCGTACGCCAGCGACCTGACCTTACTGTCGGCGACCACCGTCCCGCACGACGTCTTGATCGGATACAACGTGCAGGCGGCATCGATCGACCACGCCATGTGGTTCCACCGGCCGTTCCGGGCCGATGACTGGCTGCTCTACGACCAGATCTCGCCGTCGGCCTCGGCGGGCCTCGGCCTCGCCACCGCGCGCCTCTTCCAGTACGGCACGCTGGTGGCCGATGTGGCACAGGAAGGACTGATCCGCAGGACAGACACCCCTGTCCGGCCCTAGTTCCGAACGGGCCGGGCAGGGCGCGTCTGCCATCTTGAGATGGCTGACGGGTGCCGCTACCCCCATGCTGGCCCTCGCCAGCCACCTCGAGATGAGAAACGTGGCACGAGCCTGAAGGGTTCAATCTCGGCGTGTCGCCGGGAAACCGGTTACAGAAGACAAGAGATCCGGCCGGATCAGCGCCCTCTGTGACCGGTTTCCAGCGCAAAAAAGGGCCGATCCGGAGGGGGGTCCGGATCGGCCTGGGAGCTGCTGGGAAGCCCGTGCGGGCTGGCGCGTCGGGGGGGCTACGCTGCCAGAACCGACTTCCCCCGCAGCTTGGCAATCGCGTGCCGCTCGATCTGGCGGACACGTTCGGCGGTGATGCCCCACAGGGCGCCGATGTCGGCGAGCTTGGCCTGACGGCCGTCGATCAGTCCGTAGCGACGGCGGACCACATCTGCGGACCGCTCGTCCAAGGTCGACAGCATGGCCTCCAGCCGGGCATGTTCCTCGGCGTCCAGGAACACCTCGTCAGGTCCCGGCATCGGCTCGCGGGCGATCAGGTCGCCGAGCGCGGTGTCGCCGCCCTCCTCGACGGGGGCGTCGAGGCTGACATGGTCACGGCCGTACCGCATCAGGTCGAGCACGCGGTCGGGCTCCAGATCCATCTCCACCGCGATCTCCTCGATGTCGGGATCACGGCCGAGCCGGCGCTCCAGGGTGCGGCGCACCGCGCCGACCTGGTTGACCTGCTCGGCTACATGAACCGGCAGCCGGACGATGCGGCCCTGCTGGGCGATGCCGCGGCTGATGGACTGGCGCACCCACCAGGTGCCGTAGGTCGAGAACTTGAAACCCTTGGTGTAGTCGAACTTCTCCACCGCCCGGATCAAGCCGGTGTTGCCCTCCTGGACCAGGTCCAGCAGCGGCATCTGGGACCGGCCGTACTTCCGGGCCACCGAGACGACCAGCCTGAGGTTGGCGGTGACGAACCGCTGCATGGCCCGCTGGCCCTCCTCGACCAGGAACTCCAGCTCCTCGGTCGTCGGACGCTTGGCGTGCTTGCCGCGCTCGGCGAGGGTGACCTCACCGGACAGGATGTGTTCGGCATACAGGCCGAGCTCGATGGTCTTGGCCAGCTCCACCTCTTCCTCAGCGCTCAGCAACGGAGTCTTGGCGATGCCCTCGAGATACAGGCCGACGGCATCCTTACCATCGATGCCCTCGGACACTCGCGAGCGAGTTGCGGTTACCACGTACTGGCCCCTTTCGTTGCTGTCACGAGGGACAACGCATCAGGGGCACGTAAGGATTCCCGGGGGAGCCCTGAATTATCCCTGAGACGAGCTATGGAGTCTTCGGGGACCGGCCACCCACCGGATGCGTTGTGCGGGCCTGATCGGCCCCTCGTTATGGAGACGTAACGCGCGAGATCTGCTGGATAATCCACGCGTACTCGAAGGCAAGCTCCCGCCAGGCGTGATAACGGCCGCTAACTCCGCCGTGTCCGGCCGTCATCTCGGTCTTGAGCAGGATCTCCGCATCCGGCCGATCGCGGCAGGCGTGGCGCAGCGCGGCCACCCACTTGGCGGGCTCCACGTAGAGCACCCGGGTGTCGTTCAGGCTGGTGGTGGCCAGGATCGCCGGGTAGTCGCGCGGGGCGACGTTCTCGTACGGGCTGTAGGACTTCATGTACGCGTAGACCTCGGGATCGTGCAACGGGTCGCCCCACTCCTCCCACTCGACCACGGTGAGCGGCAGATCGGGGTCCAGGATCGAGGTCAGCGGGTCGACGAACGGCACTGAGGCATGCACCGCCCGGAACCTGTCCGGGGCGAGGTTCGCGACGGCGCCTATCAGCAGGCCCCCGGCGCTGGCGCCGCGAGCGGCCAGCCGGTCCGCCGAGGTGTATCCGTGCGCGATCAGGAAGTCGGCGCAGGCCACGAAGTCGGTGAAGGTGTTCTTCTTCGACAGCGTCCTGCCCTGCTCGTACCAGGTTCGGCCCAGCTCGCCGCCGCCGCGTACGTGACCGATCGCGTACACGATGCCGCGGTCCACCAGCGAGAGCCGGGAGATGGAGAAGCCCGGATCCATCGAGGCCTCGTAGGAGCCGTAGCCGTAGAGCACCGCCGGAGCCGACCCGTCCAGGGCAACATCGGCGCGGCGGACGATGGACAGCGGCACCCGAGTCCCGTCGGGCGCCTCGGCCCACCCCCGTTCCTGCACGTAGCGTTCGGGCCGGTAGGGGCCGAAGGTTGCCTCGTCGAGCACCGGAGTGCGCTTGAGCAGGGCCATCTCACCGGTCGCCAGGTCGTAGTCGTAGACCGAGTCCGGCGTCAGCATCGACGCGTAGCCGAGCCGAATGGTGGGAGTGTCGTACTCCGAGTCCCCGGGTGCCTCGACGACGTAGAGCGGTTCGGCGAACTCGATATCGGTGCCGGCCTGCAGGTCGCCCCGCTCGTCGCGCGGGATCAGGTGCACCCCCATCAGGCCGTTCCGGCGGAGGGACACCACGACGTGGCTGGCGTACGCGCTTGCGGCCAGGATGCGCACGCCAGGCTGATGATCGAGCACCGGTGTCCACTGGCTGGAGTCGGTCGCATCGAGGGGCGCCTGCGCCAGCGCGAAGTCCTCAGCCCCGTCGTTGTGCACGATGAGCAGCCGGTCACCAGCCGGCTCGACGTCGTACTCGACTCCCTGCCGACGCGGGGCCACCACGCGTGGTACGCCCTCAGGGTCGGCAGTGCTGAGCATCCGGTGCTCGGAAGTGAGCTTGCTGCCGGCCCCGATGATCACCCACTCCTCGTCGCGGCTGCTCTCGACTCCCAGCCAGAACCGCTCGTCCGGCTCGCTGTAGACCTCGGCGTCGGCTGCCGGGTCGTCGCCCAAACGGTGGCGCAGCACGACGTACGGTCGCCACGCCTGATCGGCGCGGGTGTAGAAGAGGTGACTGCTCTGTGCCCAGGCCACGCCGTAGGCGGTGTCCTCAATCCGGTCGGCCAGCAGTTCACCTGACTCGAGATCCTTGACCAGCAATGTGAACCGCTCGCCGCCGGTTACGTCGACCGAGTAGGCGAGCAGTCGGCCGTCCCGGGACACGTCGAATGCCCCGAGGGAGAAGAACTCGTGTCCGGCCGCCTCCACGTTGCCGTCGAGCAGCACCTGCTCTCCCTCGAGCGGCCCCTCCAGCGTCGGCGGTGTCCGACGGTCGGGCGCCGGACCCCGACAGTAGATGGAGTACTCCGAACCCTCCACCGTCCGCGAGTAGTACCAGTACGCGCCGCCACCGGGGTGAGCCACGTAGCTCGGCACGGTCAGGTCGGTCTCCTTCGTCCGCGCCTTGATCTCGTTGAACACGGCGTCGGCGAGGTCGGCGTTCTGCTTCGTCCGTGCCTCGGTGTAGTCGTTCTCAGCCTCGAGGTAGCCGATGACCTCGGAGTTCTCCTTGTCCCGGAGCCACTCGTAAGGATCTTCGAATCGATCGCCGTGGTGGGTCCGTACGGTCGGACGGCGCGCGGCCACGGGTGCGGCCACCTCGGACGGGGCAGGAGCGTGCACGGTGTTCGAGCCTAGTGGTCACGCCCGGAAGTTCGTCGGGGCCTGCGCCGCCGGGAGGCGCCTCGCGGCGTTCTCCTCGGTCGAGATACGACCCGGTATCCCTCCCACGTCGGCCTTGCGAGCCATCCACCCCGACGACGCACGACCCACGA
>JBKPNA010000222.1:0-13913 GCA_046765695.1 Actinomycetota bacterium
CCCGCGCTCCGACGGGAAACCGTTCGGTGCCCGAACCGCGCGCTTCCACCCGGCCGACCACCTCGTGCCCGGGAGTGACCCCGGCATGGCGTGGCGGCAGGTCGCCGTCCAGCAGGTGCAGGTCGGTGCGGCACACCCCGCAGCAGGTGATCCGTACCAGCACCTGGCCCGGTCCTGGCTCAGGTACGTCCCGTTCGATCCGCCGCAGCTCCCCCGGCCCGCTGACTATGAACGCACGCATGCTTCATTCTTATGTGATCCACAGTCGCAGCGCGGGATACTGGGTCATGGACATCACCCAGCTATTGATCACGGCTGGGGCTGTCGTCGGCATTATCCTGATCGGCTTGCTGGCGGTCATCCCCGCCGTGCTCGACCGCCCCAGCGGTCGGGATCAGGCCGAGCCGGACCCCGCCCCAACGCCACCCCCGGCCGAGAGCCGTCCCGAGAACGGAGTCGATCTGGCGGCCTAGGCTAGTGCCCTCCAGACGGAGGGCACTAGATAGCCGGCAGTTCCAGCCGCGGATCGTCTGCCAGCGCGATCAGGTCGCCCCGCGGGACCTCCCAGACTTCACCCCTGGCCGTTGTGCGCGCGATCACCGTGATCACCCGGCCGATCAGTCGGTACTGCACCTCCATCCCCTCCTCCACGGTGCTCGTCTCGGTGAGCGCGAAGGTGTTGCCGCTGAGGAAGGTCTGGTCGTGGCAGCTGTGGTGAGTCGTCTGCCCGCACGTCACCGCCGTCCGACTGCTCGTGGCGATCTGCAGGTAGACCACGGTCCCGCCCTTGTCCAGCCGGAACATCTCGAGGGCGAGGGCCCCGCCGTCGCCGGTCCAGAGGCCCGATGTGTCGTACCGCTCGTCGAAGCGGTAGCCGTAACCCTTTCCCCTGGGGTCGATGTGGGACTGGACCACGTTGGCCATATCGCCGCGCCAGACCCGCAGGATCTCGGCGCGGCAAACCGGCTGGGCCACATCGCAGCGAGCGTGCGAGGTCGGTGTCGTCGTGCTGGCCGGCGCGGGTGCGGCGACCGGGGCCGGCTTACGGTCGGGGATCAGCATCATCACGGTCGCCACGAGGAGTACCACTGTGGCAGCCGTGGTCAGGCCCCGCCGGAGCCAGCGGCGGCGTACGAGTTGACGTCCATGGGCCAGGTCGGCCACGGCGTCGTACGGGGTCCGCCGGTCCAGCGGCACGGCCTCGCGAAGCTCCTCAGCGAGCCGGGCAGCGTCGGCTCGGTCCGGGCGGGCTGTGATCAGCGCGGCCTGGCCGTGCCGGGCGAGCAGCAGTACCTCGTCGACCGTACGGCCCACAATCGCGGCGATCTGCACGCTCGGCAGCTCGGCGTACCGCTCCAGGACCAGCACCGCTCGTTGCTCGGCCGGCAGCCTTTGCAGATCGGCCACGATCGGCACAGCGGGTGGCGCCGTGAGCCGGCTGTCGATGAGCTGGAAGCGGTCCTGGGTGTCCCAGGGCAGCTGAGGGTCGTACGGCGAGCTCTCGATCAGCGCTCGGAGCGCCTCGACCCGAGGCGTGCGGACGTCGTGCCACCGCTCGTACATCCGGGCGAGCACCAGGTCGACGAGCCGGTCGGCTCGGCCTCCGTCGCCGGTGAGCAGGTAGCCACAGGCCTGCAGCAGCGGCCGCTCGCGCTCGACAACGGAGAAGTACTCCTTATCGCGGACCGCGGCCATCGGCTCACCCCCTTCGCAATCTAGTTTGCAGCCAAGGAGGGAGCTGGCCCGGCGCTAGCCGAACAGCGACTGCCCGATGAAGCCGCCCTCGCCGACCCCCGGCGGAATGGCGAAGAGCGCCGAGCCGGTGTGCTGGATGTACTCACTCAGCCCGTCGCCGAGCCCCAACTTGGTCTGGATGGGGATGTAGTGGGTCCGCGGATCGCGTACGAAGGCCAGGAAGAACAGCCCGGCGTCCAGCCGCCCCAACCCGTTGCTGCCGTCCACGAAGTTGTAGCCCCGGCGCAGCATCCGTACGCCGCCGTTGTTCTTCGGATGAACCATCCGGACATGCGCATCAACGGGCACCAGCGGTTCGTCTCCGCGGCCCTTGAGGGAAAAGTCGGGCTGGTCGAACTCGCTCCCACCGGACAGCGGTGCGCCCTCGGCCTTCGTCCGCCCGATGATCTGCTCCTGCTCGCGCAGTGACTGCCGATCCCAGATCTCGATGGTCATGTTGATCCGGCGAGCCACCAGGTATGAGCCGCCGGCCAGCCAGTCACCCTTGGCGTCCGCGCCCGCAGGCACCCAGACGTGGTGGTCCAGCCCGGCCGGCTCCTCGGCCTTCAGGTTCATCGTGCCGTCCTTGAACCCGAACAGGTTCCGCGGCGTCGCCTGCGCGGTCGAGGTCGAGGACGTACGCCCGAAGCCCAGCTGCGACCAGCGGACCGCCGCCCGGCCGAAGGCGATCCGAGCCAGGTTGCGTACGGCATGAACGGCTACCTGCGGGTCGTCGGCACAGGCCTGGATGCATAGGTCGCCGTCGGACCGGGCGGGGTCCAGGTTGTCCGCCGGGAAGTGCGGCAGCCGGTGCAACGCGGCCGGCCGGCGGTCGGCGAGCCCGAAGCGATTCTCGCCTCCGGAGCGGAACAGCGACGGCCCGAAGCCGAAGGTGATCGTCAAACCGGCCGGCGGCAGGCCGATGGCCTCGCCGGTGTCGTCGGGCGGCGCGCCGTACGGTCCCGAAGTGGGCCCAATCGCTCCGGCACCGAGCCCGCGGGTCATCCGCTCGGCCGCCACGGTCCACTCCTGCAGCAGCGCGACAAGTTCGGTGCGGGAGCTGGTGGTCACGTCGAACGTGGCGAAGTGCAGCCGGTCCTGCATCGGGGTGATGATGCCGGCCTGATGCTCGCCGTAGAAGGGATAGGTACGAGCGCCCGGATTGGCCTGCGCCTCCGGAGCACTGTCCTGACCGGCCAGCGCGAACCCGCCGGCCGCTCCCGCGGCCACCCCGGCCAGACCGATCCCCGCGGCACCCAGCAGCCCGCGGCGTGACACCCTTTCTCCGTGCCGCTCCCGCCCGGTCGTGCGCTGGTTGGTGCTGTCTTCCTCGCTCGACTCGCGGACCCAACTGCGGAGAGCTTGTGGATCCGGAAGCTCCTGTTCCGCTCGCTCGTTCGTCCAGACCGCACCGGCGCCCGACCTACCCGACGCTCGCGGCGATTCGCCGTCTGACATCCGAACCTCTTCAGATCACGGCCGCGGCGAGCTTGGACAGCGGCTCGGACAAGGCGTTGACCGCATCGGACAGCTGCTTGACCTCCGCGGCGCTCAGCTGGTCGTACGTCTGGAAACCGTCGCCGACCCGATGCTGGTCCAGCAGACTCTGCAGCGCGGTGAACTTCGCGTCGATCTGCTTGTCCAGTGCTGGGTTCTTGGACTGCAGAACTGGCCGCAACCCGTCGAAAGCGACGCGGGCGCCTTCCACGTTGGCCTGGAAGTCCCACAGGTCGGTCCGCGACCAGTACTCCTCCTCGCCGGTGACCTTGCCGACGGCGACCTCGTCCATCAGGCCGCGCGCCCCGTTGGCGATCTGATCGGCGGTGAAGGTGAGATCGCGGGTCTTGTGATAGAGGGTCTTCGTGTTTGCCAGCAGCCCGTCGGCGTACTTGGCCCGGCCTGCCTTGTCGAGCGGCCGATATCCCTTCGCGCGGGCCGGCCATAGGTCCTTCTCGATCCGGTGCCAGCCGGTGAACTCCTGGCCGGCCTCGAGGTCGGCCTCGCGGATGTCCATCTTCGGATCCAGGGCGCCGAACGACTCGGCGACCGTCTCGATCCGCTCCCAGTGCATCCGTGCCGGTGCGTACAGGGCTCGGGCCTCGTCGTCCTTGCCGGCCTTGTAGAGGCCGACGAACCTCTCCGTCTGGGTCACCAGCTGCTCGGTCTGGTCCTTCACGTATGCCTGGTACGCCTGATTGGCCTGTTCGGTCAGTTCCACGTCGCTGCCGCTCGGTGCCGAGTCCTCGCCGGAGTCGGAGACGACAAAGGGTGCCCGGATGCCTTCACCGGTCATGCCGGGTTTGCAGGCGGTGAGGTAGCTGCCCGGGCTCACCCGCAGCACCAGATCGCGGGACAGGCCGGGACCGATGTTCTCGATCTCACCGAGGATGCGCAGGCCGTCGCCGGCCAGCAGGTAGAACTCGGTGACCTGCGAGCCGCCGTTGGTCACCGCGAAGGTCAGGTTGCCCGAGGGCGCAGTGGTGGTGGAGAGCCGGCACTCGGTGTCGGTGGCCTGCACCGTGAGGGCGCGCGGGTTCGCGGTTGCGCCGGCGTTCCCCACTGCCGGCGCGTTGTCGGTGCAGGCCGAGATCAGCGGAAGCGTCAGCAAGGTGCCGGCCGCGACCAGGCCGCGGCGGGACAGGGGACTCACGATCATTTCCTCCCGGACGGCACGGGCTCGCTGGTGCTGCTCGGTCGGGCAGGAGCCGAGGAGCGGGCGTGGACCTTGGAGAGGAAGAACCACATGGTCGGGATGGCGTACGCCAGCCACACGGTCGCCTCCAGCACGGTGGTGGCGGGGGAGAAGTTGAAGACGCCCTTGAGCAGCGCGCCGATCAGCGAGCCGGGCGGGATCGCCTGCGACACGTCGAAGGCCAGGGTGTGCAGTCCGGGCAGCACGCCCGCCTCCTGCAGGTCGTGGACGCCGTACGCCAGCACGCCGGCTGCCACCACGATCAGGAAGGCTCCGGTCCAGCGGAAGAACCGGCTGAGGTTGATCTTGAGGGCGCCACGGTAGATCAGGTAGCCGAGGACGACGGCAACGGCCAGGCCGAGCGCCGCACCGAGCAGTGGGCTGGTGGTGCCACCGCTGTCCCGCGCCGCAGCCTGGGTTGCCGCCCAGAGGAACAGCGCGGTCTCCAGCCCTTCGCGTCCGACGGCGAGTAGCGCAACGACGACCAGCGACCAGCGCTTGGCATCCGCGGCCAGGTCGATCTGGGAGCGGAGCTGGCCGGACAGCGACCGGGCCGCCTTGGCCATCCAGAAGATCATCCAGGTGACGAAGCCGACGGCCACGATGGAGAGCAGCCCGCCGATGAGCTCCTGGGCCTCGAACGTCATCCCCTTTGGGCCGAACGTCAGCGCGGCGCCGAAGGCAAGGGAGATTGCGGCTGCGATGCCGACCCCCAGCCAGATCCGCGGCAGCAGGTGACGGCGCTGTGACTTGACCAGGTAGGCGATCAGGATGCTGACGATGAGCGCGGCCTCGAGGCCCTCGCGCAGGCCAATCAGGAAGTTGGCGAGCATATCTCCTTGGTCCTTGGCCTCGTGTGTCCATGGTCCCCGATAGGTGAGGCTTCCCTAACTTAAGTCAGCCTAGGCTTCTCTGCAAGCGACCCGACCCAAAGAACCGCCGTCGCATCCGTTTCGGCGCACGCGGCCGCAAAACGGCGCCGAGATCGGTCGCTTCGGGAACACGTTTTCTCCGCACAAGGCCGCACGCGGCGCAGAATCGGTCGCCTTGTGCGGAGAGACGTGTGTGAGGGTGGCCGATTCCGGGTCCACTCGTGGCGTTGTGCGGAGAAACGTGCGTGAGAGTGGCCGATATCGCGTCCACTCGTGGCCTTGTGCGGAGAAACGTCCGTGAGAGCGGCCGATTCCGCGTCCACTCGTGGCGTTGTGCGGAGAGACGTGGGTGAGGGTGGGCGATTCCAGGCCACAGACGGCGCGGACGGGGTCAGCTGACGAGAGCGCGGCGGCGCAGCATCTCCTGCTTGGCGTACTGGCCCACCTGGTACGTCGCCACCGCATCCATGACTGCGCCGATGCCGCCACCCAGCAGCGGCACCCTCCTGGTGACCACCAGCGCCAAGTTCTTGCCACCGATCCGAGCGGCGAGCCCGGCGGTTACCTCCTCGGCGACCTGCCGATCGAGGACCGGATCGAACATCGGCGCTGTGGCAACGGCCATCGGTGAGGTGTGCAGCTTGCCCTCCACGATCCGCTTGGCGATCTGCTCGCCGCCCAGCAGGCACATCACCAGGGCGGTGCGGACTCGGTCGTCGTCCAGGTCGTAACCACGCAGGTGGGCGATGGCGGCGACCATCCGCACCTGGACGACGGCTACCCCGGCCAGGTTTGCCGGTATCGCCACCGGCAGCGAGACGACGCCGCCCAGATTGGTCACGAAACCCTGCGCTGAGGCCAGCTGGACATGGAAGTCGACGATCGAGGAGATGGCGTCATCGATCGAGCCGCCGTGCCGCTGGAGCTGGCGGGCCGCGTGGGTCTTGGCGCCGGGCAGCCGGCCGTACCCGTCGATGGCGAGTTCCAGGACCCGGCGGAGCGCGCCGCCGGCGAGCTGCGGGGCGACCATGGTGGCCACCGGTCCGAGTCCGCGGGCGATCATCTTGCCCATCTCCTGCGCTGACGGCATCCAGGCCTCCCACCACGCGAGGCTGTCCGGTCGACAGCGCTCGGGCCAAGCGTAGTTGGCCCGCGACTCGCCGGTGCCGGGCCTTACCCCGACCCCACCCCGAGCCGGCCCTGACCCGACAATGCAGTGGTGGCCTCGCCTTTCGGATCGCCCACGCAGTGGCGCGACGACGACCTGATCGGGGTTTCGCGTGACTTCGACGCCGACCTGGCGGTTGCCGCGTACGCGTCTGGCGTCTTCCCGATGCCGGCACCCGGGGGGCTGATGGGGTGGTACTCGCCGCTGCAACGGGGAGTGCTCCCCCTCGACGGCCTGCGGGTGAGCCGGTCGCTGCGCAAGATGCTCGGCCGCTACGAGATTCGCATCGACACCGCATTCGACGCGGTGCTCGCGGGCTGCGCCGATCGCCGGCGACCCAACGGCTGGATCGACGATCGCATCCGCCGGGTCTATCGGCAGCTGCACCGCAGGGGCATCGTGCACTCGGTCGAGTCGTGGACCGTCGACGGAGAGCTGGCCGGTGGCCTGTACGGGGTGAGCGTCGCCGGCTTGTTCGCCGGAGAGTCGATGTTCCACCGGCCCGACATCGGCCGGGACGCCTCCAAGGTCGCACTGGTTGCGCTGGTCGAGCGGCTCCGCGCAGCCGGTGGGAGCGGGCGGCTGCTGGACGTGCAGTGGGTCACGCCGCACCTGGCATCCCTCGGTGTGATCGAGATCTCCCGTGCCGAGTACCTGGACCTGCTCGTCGACGCGCTCCGGCTGCCGCCAGTGGACCTTGCTCGATAATGAACTCGTGCCAGAGATGCCAGAGGTGGAGTCGCTCGCGCGGTTCCTGACCGAGCGGTGCGTGGGGCATGCCATCGCCCGCATCGACCTGGTGGCCTTCAGCGCCTTGAAGACCTACGACCCGCCGCTGTCGGCGCTGCACGGGCTGGAGATCGAGTCGGTGCAGCGACGGGGCAAGTTCCTCGACATCTCGGCCCAGGGCCTGCACCTGGTTTTCCATTTAGCCCGGGCCGGCTGGTTGCGCTGGAAGGAGACCCAGCCCGACCTGCCGGCGAAGCCGGGAAAGGGTCCACTTGCCCTCCGCGTACGCCTCGACGACGGCTCGGGTTTCGACCTCACCGAGGCCGGCACCCAGCGCAAGCTGGCCGTACACGTGGTGACCGACCCTCTTGCCATTCCGATGGTCGCCACGCTGGGCCCCGACCCGCTGGAGCCCGAGTTCGACAAGGATGCCCTGGCCGGTCTATTGAACCGGGCTGGTCGCGCCCAGCTCAAAGGCGTGCTCAAGGACCAGCGGACGATCGCTGGGATCGGCAACGCGTATTCCGACGAGATCCTGCACGCCGCCAAGCTGAGCCCGTTCAAGCCGTCGAACACGTTGACCGACACCGAACTGAGCACCTTGTACGACGCGATCAAGAACGAGTTGTCCGGCGCCATCTCGCGAGCGGAGGGGCTGGCCGCCAAGGACCTGAAGGGCGAGAAGAAGTCCGGCCTGCGGGTGCACGGGCGTAAGGGAGAGAAGTGCGACGTCTGCGGGGACACCATCGCGGAGGTGTCGTTCCACGACTCGTCGTTGCAGTACTGCCCGACCTGCCAGACCGGCGGCAAGAAGCTCGCCGACCGCCGGCTGTCCAAGCTGCTCAAGTGACGGCGCCGACCGTGCCTGCTGATCTCGACTACACCGAGCTCTTCTCCGCCCTGTGTGCGGAGTACGCCGGTGTCACGGGGGTGACCGTGCCGGGCGGCCGGCGCGGTTTCGGCTCCCAGGCACTCAAGATCAATCACAAGATCTTCGCGATGCTGGTCGACGGGCGGTTGGTGGTGAAGCTGCCGCGGGCGCGGGTGACCGAGCTGATCGAGACCGGTCGCGGGCGACCGTTCGATGCGGGCAAGGGCAGGCCAATGAAGGAATGGGTCGCACTGACCGGTGAGGAGGCGGAGTGCCGGGCGCTCGTGGTCGAGGCGCAGGCGTTCGTAGGGTAGGAGCCGTGCTGCCCGAACCCGTGCCTTCTGTGTCGCCTTCCGAGGCAGCTGATCGCCTGGCGGAGGGCTGGATGCTGCTCGACGTACGGACGAGCGGCGAGTGGGCGCAGGCGCGCATCCCCGGTGCCGTGCACATCCCGATGGACCAGTTGATGGATCGGCTGGCCGAGGTGGCCGACCGTGTGGTCTGCGTCTGCGCAGTGGGCGCACGGTCAGCGCGAGTGGCGCAATTCCTCAACGCCCAGGGGTACGAGGCGGTCAACCTGGACGGCGGCATCTATGCCTGGGCCGACGACGGCCGGCCCGTCGAGGGCTGAGCAGGTGACAGAGGCAACCGACCCGGGCCATCCGGAGCCGCTTGGGCGCGCTTTTCGACCCTCGTCGCAGAACGAGGACGACATCGAACTGATGGTCATGCTGCTCGACATGCAGGACGAGTCCCGATCGATCAGCCGGCTGCGGGGCTGGGCCTTGGATGCGATCTCGGTGCGGTCGGGTGAAGTGGCGGTCGACGTGGGCTCGGGAACTGGGACGGTCACCCGATTGCTCGCTGGCCTCGTCGCCCCGGGAGGCCGGGCCGTTGGGGTGGAGCCGAACCTTCGGTTGCGGGATATCGCGGAGGCCCGGGCCACGGCAGGTCCCGGCGTTGGCTTCGTCAATGGACTGGCGGCGGAGTTGCCGTTCGACGACGGATCGGTGGACGTGCTCTGGTGCGAACGAGTCTTTCAGCATCTTGCGGATCCACAGGCGGCGATGGATGAGTTTGCTCGGGTGTTGCGGCCCGGCGGCCGGGCCATGCTGCTGGACTCTGACCATGCGAGCCGGGTCGTGTCCGGGCTGGACTACGAGGTCGAGGCGAAGCTCGCGGCTGCCTTCATGGGGCAGATTCCCAACCCGCGGGCAGCCCGGCTGATCCCGCAGCAGGCCATTTCGGCTGGGTTCACGGTGGATCCCGATATCGGGTCCGCCGCTCTGCTCATTCCGCCGCAGGCACCGTTCCTCCGCAACGTCGCCGATCAGGCTGTCGCCGACGGAACCCTCAGCCGGGCCGAAGCCGACGGGGCTCTGTCCGCAGTCGGCCAAGCGGCCGAAAGAGGGTATGCCTTCAACGCCGTGACGGTGTTCGGCTTCTTACTGCGCAAGCCGGAGGTCACAGTCAGATCACGGCCGCAACCGCCCACAGCCGGCTCGGCGTAAAGCCGTAACGGTCGAGCCACATGAGTATCCCGCATCGACGGCTGGCCTCTTGAGGAGTTAGCGTGTCCACTGCTGTGGCACCTGTGGCCGCAGCACAATCTTTGGGGGAGACGAGTGTTCGGATCTCGGGGGGCTGTCGCCCTGCTGGCGGCGATGACCCTCACCGCCCTGCTGACCGGATGTGAGCCGCCGACCACCGGTGCGGCCGGTACGGCGCCTACCAGCGAAGCGTCGAGTGTGGCGCCGAGCAAGGAGCCGACGAAGACCACCGCAACGCCCACGCCAACGACAGGCTCTTCCACGAAGCCGAAGGCAAAGCCCAAGCCCACCCAGCCGGAGGCCGTGCTGGAGCCGGGCGATCATGGCGAGAAGGTGCGGGAGCTGCAGCACCGGCTCCGTCAGCTGGACTGGTACTCCGGGTCGATCACCGGGGTGTACCGCTCTGCCACGACCAAGGCCGTCAAGGGCTTCCAGCAGAAGCGTCGGATCGCCGTCACCGGCAAGGTCGACCGGCGCACCTGGACGCTGCTGGTCAAGATGACCCGGACGCCGACCAGAGCGGAGCGGCACAACGTCCTGGTTGCGGGCCGCGCGATCCTCAAGCGGGGATCGACCGGGCTGCGGGTACGAGACCTGCAGGCCAGGCTGAAGCAGATCGGCTGGTACTCCGCGTCGGTGACCGGCAACTACGGCAGCCTCACCGTGGCGGGTGTGCGTGGTTTCCAGGCCAAGCGCAGGATCCCGGTGACCGGTGAGGTGGATCAGCGGACGCTCGACCGGCTGCGGGCGATGACGCACACTCCGAGCAAGGCCGAGCTCTACAACCGAGTGCCGACCGGATCGGCCTCAGGGCTGGACCGCCGTTGCCTGACCGGGCGGGCGATCTGCATCAGCAAGCGCACGAACTCACTGGTCTGGGTGGTCGATGGCCACGCGAGGCTGCGGATGGACGTGCGGTTCGGTGCGGACCGGACGCCGACCCGTGAGGGCCTGTTCCACGTCGGCTGGAAAGCCCGGCACCACGTCTCATCGATCTACCACAGCTCGATGCCGTACTCGATGTTCTTCAGCGGCGGCCAGGCCGTGCACTATTCGTCGGACTTCGCCGCGCGCGGCTACAACGGCGCGTCCCATGGCTGCGTCAACGTCCGCAACCTCGCGGGCATCCAGAGCTTGTTCGGTCAAGTGCGGGTCGGCGACAAGGTAGTCGTCTACCGCTAAGGGCCTTTCGAGGACGGGGGAAGCTGGTCACTTATGCCGGGACTACCCGGCATAAGTGACCAGCTAATCGCAACGGCGGGCGACGTCAACGCGCTGTGAGCACCAGCGGACCCTCGGCGGTGATCGCAACGGTGTGCTCGGCGTGGGCGCCTCGCGACCCGTCCCGGCTGCGCAGCGTCCAGCCGTCCTGATCGGTGTAGATCTTGTCGGTGTGCTGCAGGAACCACGGCTCGATGGCGATCACGAGACCTGGTCGCAGCGGCAGCCCGCGCCCCCGCCGGCCGTTGTTGGGGACGTGCGGGTCGCCGTGCATCGTCCGGCCCACTCCGTGGCCACCGAACTCGGTGTTGATCTTGTAGCCGGCCTGGGTGGCAACCCGGGCGATCGCGAAGGAGATGTCCCCGATCTTGTTGCCCGGCCGAGCCGCCTCGATCCCGGCCACCAGCGCGGCCTCCGCGGTCGCGATCAGCTGCTGGTCCTCAGGCCGCGGCTGCCCGACGATGACCGAGACCGCCGAGTCGGCGACCCAACCGTCGACCGCCGCGGCGAAGTCCAGGCTGAGCAGGTCACCGTCGACCAGCTCGTAGTCGTGCGGCAGCCCATGCAGCACCGCGTCATTCACCGAGGTGCACAGCACCTTGCCGAAGGGGCTGGCGCCGAACGACGGGTGGTAGTCGATGTAGCAGGAGTCCGCCCCCCGGTCCTTGATCATCCTCATGGCCAGCTCGTCGAGCTCCAGCAGGTTGACGCCCACATCAGCCTGCTCGGTCAGGGCGTCGAGCACCTCAGCCACGAAACGGCCGGCGGGCCGCATCTGCTCGATCTCGGCGGGGGAGCGGTACTCGATCACGCGAGCGATTCTGCCTCACGCCCCTAGGGTGATGCAGTGACGACCACCAGTGACTACGGACCCGGCTCGATCGACGAGCGGTTTCCCGGTCACACACTCGACCTGTCTGTCTGGGTTCCCAGCTATCTGCCGGCCTGGAGCTCGTACGCCGAAGCCGCGGCCACGTACCAGGTCACTCCGAGCGGACTCCGACTGAGCATCCCCGCCGAGCAAGGGCTCTGGTGCGCCGACCGGCACTTCCCGCCGCTACGGGTGTCAGCCGTGCAGACCGGCAACTGGTCAGGCGCGGTCGGCAGCACCGAGGGCCAGGCGCCGTTCGCCGAGGGTCTCACTGTCCGCGAGCAGCAGCCGGTGACCTGGGGCTACACCCCTCACTTCGGCCGGCTCGAGGTCGAGCTGAGTGCGCAGATCGGACCGGGATCGATGTTCTCCGCCTGGCTGATCGGTCTGGAGGATCAACCGGGCCGTTGCGGCGAGATCTGCGTGGTGGAGATCTTCGGCGACACCCTCAGCGGCGGAGGTGCTGCGGTGGGCTGCGGCATCAAGGCCATCCGGGATCCGCGGCTGCAGCAGGAGTTCTCCGCGGACTGGCGGCCGGTCGACGTCACCCAGCCGCACGAGTATGCCGTGGACTGGCGTCCCGGCCGGGTCGACTACTTCCTCGACGGCGAGCGCATCCGGACCACCCGTCAGGCGCCGGACTATCCGATGCAGCTGATCGTCGGCGTCTTCGACTTCCCCGATCAGTCGGGCCCGACCGGCAATGTCCCGGAGGTGCCCGAACTACTCGTGCACCGGGTTACCGGCCGCCCCTGACTCAACCGGCAGCCTCCGGCAGCTCGAGATCCACCACGACCGGGGCGTGGTCCGAGGGCATCTTGCCTTTGCGCGCCTCGCGATCGACGTACGCGTCGGTGACCCGGAGACTCTGGCTGGCCAGCACGTAGTCGATCCGCATGCCCAGGTCCTTGGGGAACATGCCGGCCCGGTAGTCCCAGTAGGTGAAGGGCCGGTCGTTCTTGCCGGGCCGGGGCACCACATCCACCAGGCCGGAGTCGATCAAGGCCTCGAACGCCGCCCGCTCGACTGGCGTGACGTGGGTCGAGCCGGCGAACGCGGCGATGTTGAACACGTCGTTGTCGGTGCGGGCGACGTTGAAGTCGCCCATCAGCACCAGTGGCCGGGCCGGATCGCGTTCCTCGAGGGTGTGCCGCAGCGCAGCCAGCCACTCCAGCTTGTAACCGAACTGCGCATCGTCCACCGTGCGGCCGTTGGGCACATAGACACTGGTGACCCGCAGCGGGCCGCAGTCCGCGCTGGCGTACCGGGCCTCGCTGAACCCCGGCAGCTCCCGCGACACCGGGATCAGTCCGATCCGGGACAGCACCGCAACGCCGTTCCATCGACCGTCGCCGACAGCCAGCACCGAGTAATCGAGCTCCTCGATCTCCGCCGTGGGGAAGGCATCGTCGGGACATTTGGTCTCCTGCAGCGCGGCCACGTCGGGTGACCTGGTTTCCAGCCAGTCCAGCAGCCGGGGCAGCCGGCGGATCACTGAGTTGACGTTCCAGGTGGCGATGCGCACGGCGCCACCATATGGCCCGTATGACAGGGTGAGCACGTGGAGATCGTGGTCACTGGCGGGAGTGGTGGGCTGGGGCGGGAGGTGGTGTCCCGGCTGCGCGACCAGGGTCACAAGGTAATCGTGGCCAGTCGGCGGACCGGAATCGACCTGAGCACCGGCGAGGGGCTCTGGGGCGTGCTGCAGGGCGCTGAGGTGATCGTGCACGCTGCCAGCCATCCGCTGCGCTATCGCAAGGTCGACCTGGACGGCACCCGGCGGATGATCAACATCTTGCGCGGCCGGTTCGACAGGCCGCACGTGGTCTACATCTCGATCGTCGGCTGCGACCGCACCCCGTACCCGTACTACCGGGCCAAGTACGCCGCCGAGCTGGTCCTCGAACGCAGTGGCCTGCCGGTCACCGTCGTCCGGGCCACGCAGTTCCACAAACTGGTCGCCGGCATCGCGAGGGCTTGGGCCCACGGACCGGTCAGTCTGCAGCCCCAGCTGACCTTCCAATCCTGCGATCATCGTTGGGTCGCGGGGCGACTGGTCGACGTCGCGCTGGGCGAGGCTCCTCCGGCCCACCGCCGGTCAGTCGATCTCGCCGGGCCGGAGCGGACGACGCTGGGCGAGGCGGTGAACCTGGTCCGGCAGGAGGCCGGGCAGCGGCCGCCGCGGGTAGTCAGGCTGCCCGCAGT
>JBKPNA010000223.1:0-5493 GCA_046765695.1 Actinomycetota bacterium
CGACCCCAGTCACGAGCTGGCCCTTGACCTGACTTCCCGCCTCGAATCCTCCCGGAGCATGTTGTGACCTACACCCCTGTACGGCTACCTGCTCATCTGCCAGAGCGGCTCACCATCACGCTGTGGGACTTCTCCTGGTACGTCCGGACCGGCCCCGGTGAGCCATTCGAGCACATCGACCTCGCGTTCGCCGAGGCGGTGGAGCGCGGCTACAACACGGTGCGAATCTGCGCCATGCCGTACCTGCTGTTCGGCAGCGGGTTGGATACCAGCGCCATCCGGCTCGGACCTCTCGGCAACGGCTACGGCCAGCGCGTGCGCTGGTACGACGTCGCCCAGCCGACCACCATCGACGCTCGGGCCCAGCTGTTGGCGCTGTTCCAGGCGGCTCAGCGGCACGACTGCTATGTCATCGTCTCCTCCTGGGAGTATCAGCAGAGCTCCTCGTTCGCGGCCGAACCCGCATGGTGTGAGGCACTGATGAGCATCGATCCGGAGCAGCGGGCCGAGGCCCAGGCCCTCGCTCTGGCTGACCTGATCGACTTTCTGGCCGAGCACCATCTTGACGACCGGGTTGCCTTCACCGAGATCCACAACGAAGTCCAGGTCGGCCACCTGGCCGATGGACTGCCAGCCGACCCGGATGACCGAGTCGTGGCACTGCGGCCGCGCTTGGAACGGGCACTGGCGACGTTCCATCGTCGGCACCCCGACCGACCCGTTACTGTCAACTACGCCCGGGTCCCGGTGGGCGCCATGCGAGGCATCCCAGAGACGGTAGACGTCCTGGTCACCCATCCGTACGTCTACGGCGTCCTGGGTGCCTTCATCGACGCCTACGGACTTCGTGGCGATCTCGAGGACTTCGACGTCACCCGTGCTGAGCGCGAAATCCTCCTCCCGGACGCACCCAAGATCACCGAATGGGTGCCCGACCAGCCGTGGCGGCTGACCGCCACCATCGTCGCCAAGCCCGAGATCTACGTACACGACTGGGGTGACGCGAAAGCCATCGACCGCTGGCTGTACCGGAACTACCCGGCATGGGAGCAGGCGATGATCACCACCCTCCGGTTGTGGCTGGACGTCGCCAGGGACTGGGCCGCAGCCCACTCCGTTCCCCTCGTCTTCGGCGAGGGCTGGATCGGCTACACACCCCGTGACGGTCGCTTCGAGGAAGGTCCGATCGGCGCCGAGTTCTGCCGCATCGCCATCGATGAGTCAGTCCGCGTCGGCGCCTGGGGCACGGTCGTCTGTTCGAACGCAGCCCCACAGCACGCGATGTGGTCCGACATCGCCCTCCCGCAACAGTGCAACGAGGCGTTCCGCAGCGGAAGTCCCTGCGCACGACCCCTGTCGACATCCGTCAGCTAGACCCATCAGAGGAGAGCATTCTCATGAATCCTGCACCGCCGCTCACCCGTCGCAGCCTGCTGTTCGGCGCCGCCGCGTTGGGCGGCTCGCTAGCTCTCTCCGGCTGTATCGGTAGCAGTCCGACGCCGGCCGCCTCGTCCGGCGGGAGCGGCACGGCCACCACCCTTACCCTGCAGTCCTCGCTGTCCGACCCCAAACCCAAGGCAGCACTCGAGGCGGTGGTGAAGGGTTACACGAAGTACCCGACGACCTTGAACACCGTCGCCATCGAGCAGTTCCGCGCCCAACTGCCGACCTACCTCACCTCCGCCAACCCGCCCGACGTGATCACGTGGTACGCCGGATCTGTTGCACGTGACTATGCCAGCAAGGGCCTGCTGCTGGATCTGTCGGACCTGTGGACCGGCGACGGCGCCTGCGCGAAGTTCTCGCCGGCCCTGAAGAGCCTGTCCAGTGACGAGTCGGGCAAGCAGATCTTCGTGCCCACCAGCTACTACTGGTGGAGTCTTTTCTACCGAAAGTCGGCTTTCCAGGAGTGGGGAGTCAAGCCGGTGACCACCTGGGACGACTTCATGGGGATGCTGGACACGCTCAAGGGCAAGGGCATCTACCCGCTCACCAACGGCACCGGTTCGACGGCGTGGATGGCATCGGGATGGTTCGACTACCTCGACCTGCGGATCAACGGGGCCCAATTTCATCGCGAGCTGCTGGCCGGCAAGCATTCGTTCGACAGCGCCGAGGTCCGCAAGGTGATGGACACCTACGCCACGCTGCTGCCCTACTTTGACCCCAAGAACCGCTCCTACAGCTGGCAGGAAGGCGCCACACCGCTGGTCAACAAGAAGGCCGCCATGTATCTGATCGGCGCCTTCGTCACTACGGCATTCCCGGCCGATGCGGTGGACGATGTCGACTTCTTCTCGGTCCCGACCATCGACCCGGCCATCCCGTCGGCTGAGGAGGCCCCGACCGACGGATTCTTCGCGAGCGCCAAGAGCAAGAACCCGACCGGCGCCAAAGACCTGCTGAGTTACCTGGCGAGCCCGGAGCAGCAGCAGGCCTACATAGAACAGTCCGGGTCGTCCAACCTGCCGACCTCGCCGGACGTCGATTCGTCGAATTTCTCACCGCTGGTGCAGAAGGGCATCACGTTACTGAAGGACACAAAGGAAATCACCCAGTACTTCAACCGGGACTCCAGCGACGCCCTACAGACCACCGCCGACGCCGCCCTCACCAAGTTCCTCGACAAGCCCAGCGAAGTCTCGAGCATCCTCAAGAACTGGCAGAAAGCTGCCCAACAGGTTTGGAACACATGATGACGACGGAGCTTCGATGAGCACCGCGGCCGGGACGCGGCCGCTACCGCCGACAGGTCCGTCCGGCGCTCCCGTACCCGCCAGGGATCGGCGCCGGATGGTGGGCCGACGCTCCGTCACCCGACGCGTACCCGCCGTGGTCTGGGTGCTGCTGGCGATACCGCTGCTGATCGAACTCGCCTGGGTGTTCTGGCCTGCCTTCAACAGTTTCCAGCTCTCGTTCACCCGCTGGAGCGGGGTGGGCGTCGCCGAGCCGGTCGGGCTGAAGAACTACCAGACGATGGTCAACGACCCGATCTTTCGCACCGCAATGCGCAACAACGTGTTGTGGATCATCGGGTTCGGCGGTCTGTCCGTGGTCATCGGGCTGGCGCTCGCGGTCGCGCTCAACCAGCCTCGACGCGGCGTGGGCATCTACCGCAGCGCGATCTATCTGCCGATGGTCTTCTCGCTGGCCGTCACCGGTCTCTTCTGGCGGGTGCTCTACCAGCCCGACGGCCCGATCAACGCCGTGCTGGCCGCAGTCGGGATCGACACGGGCCAACACCAGTGGCTTGCCGATCCGAACACTGCGCTGGCCGCGATCCTGATCGCAGCGATCTGGCGCCAGGCCGGCTACATCATGGTTCTCTACCTCGCCGGCCTGAAGGGCTGCGACCCCAGCCTCGAGGAGGCGGCCGCGGTTGACGGGGCGTCGTGGTGGCAGCGGTTCCGGTATGTCGTGTTCCCCCAGCTCCGCAACGTGAACACCGTCATCTTCGCGGTCACCGTGATCGACTCGCTGCGGACCTTCGACATCGTCTGGGCCATGACCCGCGGCGGCCCGTACAACAGCACCCAGCTGCTCAGCACGTACATGTACCAGGTCGGATTCACCCAGGTGAACCTCGGCTACGGCTCCGCCCTCGCGGTCGTGATCTTCCTGCTGGCGATCGCCTTCATCATCACCTACCTGGTCCGCGCCACCCGAGAGGAGTGAGATGACCGCCACGCCCGTCGCCGCCCCTGCGGCGCCGCCTACGGCCACGACGACCCGCCGGTCCAGGCACCCGTGGGTCTTCCACACACTCATGACGCCGGTGACCCTGCTCTGGGTGCTGCCGCTGGTCTTCGTGATCCTGATCTCCGTCCGCAGCTTCGACGACATCGCGAGCAACGGACTCGGGACCTGGCCCTCCTCGTTCAGCCTGAGCGCATTCCAGACCGCGTGGGTGGACGGACACGTCGGCGGCGCGCTCAAGAACAGTGTGATCGTCACCCTCGGCACGGTGATCGCCGTGCTGTTCCTGTCCTCGCTGTCGGCGTTCGCGCTCAGCCGCTATCACATCCCGTTCGGCCGCGGCATCTTGTTGATCATGCTGGCCGGCAACCTGCTGCCACCGCAGATCCTGCTCATCCCGGTCGCGAAGATCTGTGAGCTGCTGGGCATCTACGACACGCTCTTCGCGCTGGTGGTCGTCCAGGTCGGTTTCGGAATGGGCTTCTTCACCTTCGTGCTGTACGGGTTCATGCGTTCCCTGCCACAGGAGATGTTCGAGGCGGCCAAGATCGACGGTGCCGGCGACCTGCGCATCTACGCCACGATCGTCCTGCCACTGTGCAGGCCGGCGCTGGCCGCGCTCGCCGCGCTGGAGAGCACCTGGGTGTTCAACGACCTGCTGTGGACGTTGACGGTGCTGCGTACCGACGTCAAGTTCCCGGTCACTGCCGCGCTGCTCAACCTGCAAGGCGGTTACACCACGTCCTGGAACGTGGTCGCCGCCGGGGCCTTGATCGCGGCGATCCCCACCACGATCGTGTTCTTCGCCTTTCAGCGTCACTTCGTCTCCGGCCTGCTGGTTGGCGCCAACAAGTGAGCTGGATTCTGCCCACCGCCACCGGGCGGTACGTGGTGGATCTCGCACCGGGAGATGCCGGGCCGGTGCTGCAGGACTGGACCGACGGCGACATCCGGGACTGGGCACCGACGACTGTGCACAGCTTCCAGACGACGCTGGACCGCCTGCCCTCGGAGGTGTCGGCCCTGGGCAGCCGGCAGGTCCGCGGTGCCGACCTCATCGTCGACCACGGCAACGGGCTGCTGGGCGCCCGGCTCGTCTGGCCGGAGGACGCGGTCGAGCTCGTCACAGATGGGCCGCTCACCCGGCTGACCGCACGCGGCCACGACACCACCGGCGACCTGGGGCTGCTGCTGGAAATCCACACCTGCTCCCACCACGACGTGGTCAGCAAGCAGCTGACGCTGGCCAACACCGGCCACGGCGTCCTTACGTTCTCCCGTGCCTTCAGCCCGGCATGGGAGCTGCCGATCGGTCCGGGCGCGATCGTCCACCTCTTAGCGGGTGACTGGGGCCGGGAGTTCACCCGCCATCGGATCCTGCTGCCGGTCGGTGAGCTGTCCATCGCTAGCCGCCAAGGCATCACCTCCCACCACTACGCCCCAACGTTGTCCGTCGCCTCTCCAACAGACCCAGACGGCCCTGCGTACGGGATTGCGCTGGCCTGGAGCGGCTCGTGGCGGCTCACCGCCGACGCCTTTCCCTTCCGGGACCGGGTCCGAGTGGCCGGCGGCATCGACGACGAGTCGAGCCTCCTTCGACTCGAGCCGGGCGAGACGTTCACGACACCGGCCACCCTTGGCGTGTACGCCCCCGACGGGACCAAAGGGGTCCGGCGTCGCTGGCACGACTACCAGCGCGGATGGCTCGCGCGTGACCTCGACGTCAGGCGGCGTCCGATCGTCTACAACTCCTGGTACGCCACCAGGTTCGACGTCCAGCTCGGTCAGCAGCTGGCC
>JBKPNA010000224.1:0-3946 GCA_046765695.1 Actinomycetota bacterium
GCCACGGAATGAGCGAGCCGCTCAAGACCGCACCGCGCGGATACCCTCGCGATCACCCAAGGGTCGATCTGCTGCGTCAGAAGGCAGTGAGTGCTCATCGAAGGCTCGCCGGTGCCGGACCCGAGAACGGCAGCACCGTACGGGATTTCGTCGTTGAGACGTTCGAGGCCTGCGGACGGATGAACGACTGGATCACAGCGAACATTGGGCAGTCGCAGTTGAGCATGGGCCGGCGCTGATCAGAGCGAGCGTTTGCGCCCGCACCCGCTGGAGGGCTTACTTCGCGGCAGACGCCGGATGTCATGATGGCCGAGAAAGCAGCACCTCGTGCAGACGACTAACGCGAAGGAGTGCGTCGTGGCGGAAGAGACCACCGGTCTGGCCAAACTGGTCGAGCTGACCAAGGACATCAAGATCACCATGCTGACGACCGTCGACGCGGAGGGCCATTTCATCAGCCGGCCGATGGCTCACCACCTGGTGCAACCGGACGGTGACCTGTGGTTCTTCGCGGAGCGGGACTCTCGTGTTGTCGAGCAGATTGCGGCGAACTCCCACGTCGGCCTGACCATGACATCGAACGACACCTGGATCTCGATCGACGGCGACGCTGAGGTCGTCGACAACCAAGAGCAGAAGGAAGCCCTGTGGAACAGCTGGGTGGAGGCCTGGCTGCCGCAGGGGCCCGACTCGGCCGTGTTGATCAAGGTCGATCCGCACACCGCTGAGTACTGGGACACTCCGGGGGGCCGGGTGGCCTCGCTGCTCAGCTTCGTCAAGGCCAAGGTGACCGGTGAGCCCTACCAGGGCACCGACCGCGACACGGTCGATCTGTAGAGGCGATCGGCATGGGAGACTTCAACCCGCGGTACGCGATCGTCACGGCGTCCGACTCCGGAATCGGCAAGGCCACCGCCGTGGCACTGGCCGAGCAGGGGATGGACATCGGCGTCACCTGGTACACCGATTCCGATGGCGCTGAGGCGACGGCGGAGGAGGTGCGGGCACTCGGGCGTAAGGCTGTGGTCGCCCGTCTCGACACCAGCGAACCGCCGAGCTGCGGTGTCGTGATCGACCACCTCGCCGACCAGCTTGGTGGCCTCGACGTGTTCGTGAACAACGCCGGAACCGGAGGCAACGAGCTGCTGCTCGACACGGACTACGACGAATGGCGCCACATCCTGACCGTCAACCTGGACGGCGCCTTCGTCTGCATCCGGCAGGCGGCCCGGCACATGGTCAAGGCGGGCAACGGCGGCCGGCTGATCGCGGTCACCAGCGTGCACGAGCACCAGCCCAGGGTCGGCTCCGGCGCGTACGACGCGGCCAAGCACGGGCTCGGCGGCCTGATGAAGACCTTCGCGGTGGAGCTCGGTCAGTACGGCATCACGGCCAACTGCGTGGCGCCGGGCGAGATCTCGACGCCGATGACCGGTCAGGAGGACGTGGACCCGCATACCGAGGACCGGCCGGGCATCCCGCTCGGGCGGCCGGGTGATGCCCGGGAGATGGCGGCGGTGATCGCGTTCCTAGCCAGCACCAAGTCGAGCTATGTCACCGGTGCGTCCTGGGTCGCCGATGGGGGCATGCTGCAGATGGGTCCGCAGGGAGCCTCGGGGATCACCAGTAACGACTGGCGGAAGCCCTAAATTTCCAGCTCTACCCGCGTTTGCCGTCACCTGACGGCTAGCGAGTGTTAGTCAGGCCTTCAGGACACCGGTTAGTCGTCATGTGACGGCAGACGCAGCCGATCCATTGCGTCCTAGACCGCGGCGGGTTCGGCGTCTGGATAGGCCGATTGCCACCACTTCGTCCACGCGACGCGCTGCTCGTCGAAGGCAGCGTCGTCCAGGCCGTAGGTCGTGACGATGGCCATGGCGTCGGCGGCCGGCGGGCCTTCTTCGCCAACGACCGGCTTCTTGGCGGCCACGATCAGCAGCCCGGGCCCTACCGACGGCAGCACAGTGCCGCGTTGATTGCTGGACGAGAACCAGGGCTCACCCAGCTCGACCGGCGGCGTCGTGAGCAACGTCGAGATCGCGTCGGCGGGGCCGCCGGACATCAGGAAGACGGTCCGGCGATCCTCCCCCGGGTGCAGCTCCTGCATGAACTTGAGCTGCTGCAGGAACGACGTCCAGCCTTCGGTGATGTCGTCGTAGTATGCCGACCACTCCTCGTCCGGCACGTAGGGCAGCCGGGTGATCCGTACCTTCGTTCCCTCCGGAACCTCCGTCAGCTCGAACCGGTCACCCCCGTGGGTCACCAGGACGTGGCTGGTCTCGTCCACCGATCCGAGGTTGCCGAAGATCATCGAAATCTCCTCGTCAAGGCCCTCGGTGTGCCAGCCATGCCACTGCTTGATCAACTCTGGGTCGCGCAGGCTCTGCCACACGGTGGCCACGGGCGCGCCGACGGTCACCTCGATGACTGGCAGGTTGCGGGTGTCGGTCATTCCTGGTCCTTTCGTTGCGGATAGCCGCCCAGCACGATCCGGTAGCGGCGCCCGGTGGGCGAGGAGTGTCGCGCCGACACTTCGGCGACCGCATCGGCGAGCTCGCTTGCGAATGCGTGCACGCCAGCCGGGTCGGCGAAGCTGACGTTTGCCTCGATGGTGAAGGTGAGCAGCCGCTTGCCTGCCCGCTCGGCCCCGAAGCGCAGCCGGGAGACATCGCGTACGGCCTCGGCCGCAACGTCGATCAGGTGTTCGGCCGCGAATTGATCCTGGGACCGCACGCGCGACCCGGACCCCATCAGCTGCGGGTCGACGACGAACTCCTGAGCCGTCGCCTGCAGCACGCGCTCGGTGAAGCCACGGCGGGTCCGCGTCTCCACCACTCGAACCAGGCCGGCCGACTCCAGCACCCGCAGGTGGTAGTTGACCTTCTGGCGAGCAAGGCCGAGCGTTTCACCGAGCTCGGTTGCCGAGGCGGGGGTGCGCAGTAGCTCGAGCAGTCGGGACCGGATGGGTGACAGGGCGGAGCGGACTTGCTGCCCCTCCTCCATCAGACCGATCGACACGGCCTTCATCCTGCAATGGACAAATTCTTTTGTCAATTGAGGAGGATGTCAACCCCCCGACTTGTCAGCGTGGGCGGTCGCCATAGCGACCACCCACGCTGATAACTCGGAGACTTAGTGGACGACTGCCTTCTCGGCGCCGGCGCCGGTGAGGGAGCGGACCTCGAGCTCGTTGTAGCGAGCCTGGCTAGAGGCGTCCTTGCTGAGCAACGTGGCGACGATCCCGCACAGGAAGCCGAACGGGATGGAGACGATGCCCGGGTTGCGCAAGGGGAACCAGGCGAAGTTCAGGTCCGGGGCCAATGAGGTTGGGGTGCCGGAGACGACCGGGGAGAAGAACACCAGCACGACCGCGCAGACCAGCCCGCCGTAGATGCTGAAGGTCGCGCCCATGGTGTTGAACCGGCGCCAGAACAGGTTGAACAGCAGGGCCGGCAGGTTCGCCGAGGCAGCCACCGCGAACGCCAGGGCTACCAAGAAGGCGATATTCAGCCGTTGCGCCGGGATGGCCAGCAGGATGGCGATCGCGCCGATTCCGAACGCCGCGATGCGGACCACGACCAGCTCCTGCTTCTCGGTGGCCTGCCCCTTCTTGATCACGTTGGCGTACAGGTCGTGGGCGACCGAAGAGGCTGACGTCAAGGTGAGACCGGCGACCACAGCGAGGATGGTGGCGAAGGCCACCGCCGAGATCAGCGCGAGCAGGATGGACCCGCCGAGGGTGCCCTCGCCACCGCCAACCGCCTGGGCCAGCAGGGGCGATGCGGCGTTGCCGGCCGACGTCATCACCTGGCTGCCCTTTCCTGTGTCGAGCAGCGCCGCCGCGCCGAAGCCCAGCACCAAGGTCATCAGGTAGAAGCCGCCGATCAGCCCGATCGCCCAGAGCACCGACTTGCGTGCGGCCTGGGCTGTCGGGGTGGTGTAGAAC
>JBKPNA010000225.1:0-14046 GCA_046765695.1 Actinomycetota bacterium
TTCGAGCTCGCGATCACGGGGCTGTTCGGGGTCATTCTGACTGGATTCCTGCTGACACTGCTGCGGGTCGACCTGGTAGCCGGCCAGGCGGTCGCTGGTCTGGTACCTCGGTTCGAGGGCACCGACAGTCTGTTGCTGGCGACCGGGATCCTCGGGGCGACGGTCATGCCCCACGTCATCTATCTGCACTCGGCACTCACCCAGAACCGGGTCGCCGCCGACAGCGTGGCCGACCGGCGCTTGCTGTTCCGCCACCTGCAGGCCGATGTGTTGCTGGCAATGGGACTGGCGGGCGTCGTCAACCTCTCGATGCTGCTGATCTCTGCCGCCGTGTTCGCCGGCACCGACGTCCCCGACACCGACACGCTCGAGGGCGTACACGCCGGGCTCGCCAGCGTGCTCGACCAGCCGGCGGCGTTCTTCTTCGCGCTCGCGCTGCTGGCCTCGGGCTTCGCATCCTCCGGCGTCGGCACGTACGCCGGCCAGGTGGTCATGCAGGGCTTCATCCGGCGCAACATCCCGCTGATGCTTCGCCGGGGGCTGACGATGGCCCCGGCCCTGGTGGTCCTCGGCGTCGGCCTGGAGCCCACCCGCGCCCTGGTGTTCTCCCAGGTGGTGCTGTCCTTCGGCATTCCGTTCGCGCTCGTACCGCTGGTGCTGCTCACCCGGCGCAGGGACCTCATGGCCGAGTTGGTGAACCGCAAGATGACCACCGCAGTCGCCGGTCTGGCGGCCGTACTGATCATCATGCTGAACGCGTTCCTGATTGTGCGCACGATTGCGGGAGCCTGACCTCGGCGCTCCCGCGTCCTGTCTCCACCGGACCTGAATCTGTTTGGGGTTCGCGCGGCCTACGCTATAGTTTCGCGGGCACCACAGCAGGTGCCGGCACGTCCAGGCCTTCCAGGCCCCGTAGCGCAGTTGGTTAGCGCGCCGCCCTGTCACGGCGGAGGTCGCGGGTTCGAGTCCCGTCGGGGTCGCTCGCTTGTCCAGCAAGAGGGATGACCCCTTGAACCTCCGGACAGGCAGGTTCTCGGCCAGGTAGCTCAGTCGGTAGTAGCGTTCGCCTGAAAAGCGAAAGGTCGGCGGTTCGATCCCGCCCCTGGCCACGGTGTAGTGACCGCATTCGCGTTTCCCAACACCGTCCCACGAGTTGTCAGAAACTGAGCGAGTCAGGACTCGCTGAGTTTCTGACGACTCGGCTGCATCTGGGGCACCCCGCGAGGCCGAATCAGTGGTCAGGTGTGACCTGGATTGGGGTCGGTAGGGTGAATCTCACTGCACGCCAGGGCGGGAACACGCTCACACCACGGAGGGAACCAGGGCTGGTGACCGTTTTCTCTGACGAGCGCGACGACCCGGTCACCGGGTTCCTGGCAGGAGATGAGAGTGCGCTCGAGCAGATCTACCGGAAGTACTCCGCTCTAGTGTTCACCGTCGCGCTCCGCTCGCTGGGTGAGGAGAGCGAGGCCGAGGACGTCACCCAGAAGGTGTTCGTCGCAGCGTGGACTGGCCGGGCCAACTTCCGGCCGGAGCGGGCGAGTCTGCCGGCGTGGTTGCTCGGCATCACGCGTAACAAGGTGGTCGACGCTCACCAGGCCCGGGGTAAGCAGCGCCGGATCGCCACCGAACTGGCCGTCAAGGCTCAGCCTCCCCCCGAACCCGCCGATGTGGCCGCTCGGCTGCTCATCGCGGATGAGATCGCGCGCCTGGACGAGGTGCCGCAGCGCGTTCTCCGGATGGCCTTCTACGAGGACCTGACTCACGCCCAGATCGCCGAGCGGATGCAGCTGCCGCCTGGAACGGTGAAGAGTCACATCCGCCGCAGTTTGATCAAGCTCAGGCGCCGATTGGAGGTCTGGACCGATGCACCCGAGTCCTGACGTCTTGGCGCTGCTCGCCCTCGGTGAGACGGCGGGCACGCCAGCCGATCGTGAGCACGTGTCGTCCTGCCCCGAATGCCGCAGCGAGGTCGCAGACCTGGCACGAGCCGTGGCGATTGGGCGCGGCACCTCCGCCGACCGCGGCGGATTGGTAAGGCCGCCAGAGCGAGTCTGGAACGCCATCCGCTCGGAAGTGAGAGCTGCAGCAGACGGCTCGGAGTCCGGTCCGGAGGTCGTCGCCAGTGTGATGGCACCGTCCGAGCCGGCCACAGTCCAGCCCAGCGCTCCCGCCGGTCAGAGTCGCGGCCGCCGCATACTGGCGCTCGCGCTGGCGGCCGCGATCGCCCTGGTGGTCGGCATCGGACTGGGCTTTGGTCTGGACCGGCTCGGTCGGCCGAAGGAGAGCGTGCTCTGGACCGCACAGCTGCAGGCTCTGCCGGCGTTCGCCGGGTCCAGCGGTGAGGCCCTGGTCGAGCAGGATGCGCACGGCAACAAGACCTTGGTGGTGACGCTGAACGCCTCTCGTCCGATCGACGGGTCGCAGGAGGTCTGGCTGATCGACCGCAGCGTCACCAAGATGCAGCCCCTCGGTCACCTGACACCCAGCGACAACCGGTTCAACATTCCCGCCGACCTGGACCCGCGGCAGTACCCGGTGGTCGACGTCTCGCAGGAACCACCGGACGGTGACCCGCGGCACTCAGGGAACTCGATCGTCCGGGGCACGCTCGATGCTTGAACCTTGCTGACCTTCACGAAGAGCTCGCCCCCTCAGGGTCCCGGCTTCTACGCCATCGAGGCGGCCGGGCTGCGCTGGCTCGCCGCCGCGGGTCCAGGATCGGCCCGGGTCGCCGGAGTGCTCGCTGTTGCCGACGATCACATCGTGCTTGAGCGGCTGCAGTCCGGCCGGCCGGAACGGGCCGCGGCCGAGGAGTTCGGTCGGGCGTTGGCGGTGACCCATGCGGCCGGCGCCGCGGCGTACGGGCAGCCGCCGGACGGGTGGACGGGTGACGGCTATATCGGCAGGCAACCGATGAGAATGCGCCCCACGGATTCCTGGGGAAGGTTCTACGCCGAGCAGCGGATGCTGCCGTACGCCCGCCGGGCCTGCGATGTCGGGAACCTGAGCGCCACCGCGGTCAGGCGAGTGGAGCGGGTGGCAGAGCGACTTGTCGCCGGGGAGTTCGATGACGACCGGCCCCCGGCGCGGATTCACGGCGATCTCTGGGCTGGCAACGTCGTCTTCACGACGAGTGGCGTGGTGCTCATCGACCCGGCCGCACACGGCGGACACGGGCTGACCGACCTGGCCATGCTGCAGCTCTTCGGTGCGCCGTACCTGGAGCAGATCACCGCGGCGTACGCCGAGGCGGCGCAGCTGCCCGACGGTTGGCCGGAGCTGATCGGGCTGCACCAGCTGCACCCGTTGCTGGTGCACGCGGTCAGCCACGGCCCTTCGTACGGTGTGGAGGCCGGCCGGATTGCGACGCACTACGCGTGAAGGCTTCGCCGGTGGAACCGCGTTTGCCGCGTCAGCGCGGCTAACAGGTGTCTGGAGCCGACGCGACGCACTCCTTTGCCGTCTTGACGCGGCTAGCGCGTCAAAGGACCGCTGTCACCCTCCGATGCCTTGAGGGCCCGAGTCCTCGGCGTCTCCATCACGTCACCGATGATGGCGTTGACGCGCCGCGGGCCGGCGTAGCGGGCGCCCAGGTTGATCAGGGTCTGCACCCGGTTCCGGTTGCCCAGCAGGAAGAAGATGTGCAACGCGATCCAGCCGAGCCAGGCAATGACTCCGGTCAGCTTGACCCCGATCGGGGCCTCCAGCACCGCGTCGCCGCGGCCGATCGTGGCCATCGTGCCCTTGTTGGTATACGAGAACGTCTCGGTATCCAGGCCGCGGTACAACCGGGCGATCTGCCGAGCCGCGTGCTTCCCGGTCTGGATCGCCGGCTGGGCCAGCTGAGGCAGCGGGTCGTCCACGATCACGCTGGCGTCGCCGATGGCGAAGATGTTCTCGAACCCCACCACCCTGGTGTCGCCGTTGACCTCGATCCGGCCGGCCCGGCCGATCGGCAGCCCCCAGTCCCGCAGCCTTCCATATCCGGCAACGCCCGCCGCCCAGACCACCAAGTCGACCGGCATCGACGAGCCGTCCTTGAAGTCGACCCGGTCTGCGTGCACCTCCGAGATCGCAGTCTTCAGCCGTACGTCGACGCCGCGCTTGACCAGCTCACGCAGCGCGTACTTGCGTAGCGAGTCGTCGAACGGAGCGAGCAGATGCTCGGCCATCTCCACCAGCACGACGTGCACCCGGGCCGGATTCATCTCCGGGTAGGTCGACGGGATGGTCAGCGTCTTCAGTTCGGCCAGCTGCCCGGCCATCTCCACCCCGGTCGCCCCGCCGCCCACGATCACCACCGTGAAGGCGCCGGTGTTCGGGTCGGACAGGCCGGCGATGATCTCAAGGCTGCCGAAGATGGCGTCACGGACCCGAAGCGCTTCGGCGCGGGTGTACATCGACATGGAGTACTCCGCGGCGCCCGGGATACCGAAGTGGTTCGTCGTGATCCCATTGCCGAGAATCAGGTAGTCGAACGGCACGCGTACGCCGTCGTCGCAGACCACTTCCTGTGCGTCGTGGTCGATGTCCACGACTTCACCGCGGCGGAAGCTGACGCCGGCGTGGCCGGCGGCGTAGTAGCGCAGCGAGTAGGTCACGTCACCGGGATTCAGGCCGCCGGTCGCGACCTGATAGAGCAACGGCTGGAAGGTGTTGTACGGGTGCCGGTCGAGCAGGGTGACCCGGAAACCCTCCTTGGCCAGCTCGCCGGAGGCCGAAATCCCGCCGAAGCCCGCGCCGACCACCACGACATGGGGCATCTCAGTCATAGCGCCATCTAAGCAGTGTTCAGCTCGCCACGCTTCAGTGAGGGAGGCGGCTTCGCCGCTCAGCGGGCTTCTTCGGCGCCCTGAGAGAGCAGCTTCGGTGTGCTCTTCACGTACCCTTCGACGAATCGGGTGATCTCGTCCAGGGCGACCTTGCGGACGTGCGCCGCCGACAGCAGCAGGTCGTGTATCCCCTCGGCAATCCGTACCACGGTGACATGCGGGCCGAGCCGGACGGCCCGGGCAGCGATCTGCTCCACGTCGAGCACGATGTCCACTGTCCGCAGGCCGTCGTGCCAGCGCCGGGAGAAGTCGCTGGCCGCGGAGGCCAGCACCAGCACCGGGACGCCGATATCCAGGCCCGCGGCGACTCGCTGGTGACCGAGCAGGATGGCCCGCAACCAGCCCACCCGGACCGGTGGGCCCGGTATGAGCTTCAGGTCCAGGTCGTAGTCCCACTCTCCACCCAGACTGACGTGCACGGTACGCGGGTAGAAGCCGAGGTCGGGCAGCCGCAGCACCGATGTGGGGGTCCTGCTGCCCAGCGCGTCGATCACCGGCGTGCCCAGCGCGCGTACGATCGCCGAGCCCTGCAGGTCCAGCCACGGTGAGTTCAGCACCAGACCGCAGATCCGGTCGCTGTGCTCCGACGCCCACAGCGCCGTGATCAGACCGCCGGTGGAGTGCCCCATCAGCAGCAGCTCGTCGTGGTTCTCGGCGATCAGATCGGCGGCCGCGTCCAGCTCGGCGGCGTAGTCGGCCAGGTCGGTGACGAAGCCGTGCAGGTGCCCGCGCCGCAGACTGCGGCCGTAGCGGCGCAGGTCGACGGCGTAGAAGTCGTAGCCGAGGTCGGCCATGTGGTCGGCCAGATGGGTCTGGAAGAAGTAGTCGTTCCAGCCGTGCACGTAGAGCACGGCCTGCCGGGACTGGTCGGCAGGCACCCGGCGGATCAGGGTGGCGACCAGTTCGACGCCCTCGGGCTCGCCCGGGGCCGGTTGGACCCCGGGCAGCGCAAGTTCGCAGACCTCGTAGCCGTCCAGGAAGTCGGCGTACCAGGTCGTCACGTATTCAAGGGTGGCACGCTGTCCGGACCTCGCAAGGAGGCCCGGACCCAACTGTTACCTGGTGCGCGGAATCCCGTGGGGTCTGAGGGGTTGGGCCCCTCTGCTCACTTGATGAACCGCGCGTTGATCGGGTACTTGTAGAACTCGTGCCGGCTGGCCGCCATGGTGGCCATGATGCAGAAGATCAACGCCACGATGAACGCGGCCAGGTTGACCAGGCCAAATGTGATGAAGGACAGCACCCAGCCCGCCACCTGCACGATCGAGTACAAGATCGAGAAGTTCAGCGCCTCGGTGGTGACGTCCTTGAGGTAGGGGCTGCGATCCTTGTACATCAGGTAGCCGATCAGCGGTCCGATGAACCAGAAGAACGGGATCGAGATGTGGGAAATGATCCCCCAGGTCTTCTCGTCGCTCTCGCTGACCGGGCCCTGGCCGGCCGCCGCGTACTGCCCCTGCTGCGGGTAGCCGGGCTGGCCGTACTGCTGCGGCGGGTAGCCCTGCTGGCCCTGCTGCCCGTAGGGCGGGGGTTGGGTGCCATAGCTTTGCTGGTAGCCGGCGTTGGGGTCGCCGTAACCCTGCTGAGGCTGCTGACCGTAGGGCGGCGGCGTCTGCTGGCCGTACGGGGGCTGGGAATAGCCCGGGTCGGTGTATCCGCCGCCGGTCTGGCCGTATCCCCCGCCCGGCTCTGCCGATCCCGCGCTGGTCGGCTGAGAGGACTCGTTGCCGGACGGGTAGGAGGACGGCGCGCCCTCCGCACTGCCGGTCGCGGGGCTGCCACCCGCGGGATTGGCGCTGCCCGTGCCGGAGGGGTAGGCGGCAGGATCAGTGCCGGCAGGATCGGAGGCGCCCGGGTTCTCGCCCGACGCCGAGTAAGGGTTCTGGCTCATGACACCCAAGGTTATTGCCCACACCGAATCAGCGTGGGATTTTCCTAACCCGACTTGCGGAGGTCTTCGTAGCTGGTCCCTGCCGGCGAGTCGTCCTCGTCGGTCTCGTACTCCTCAGCGAGGTCTGCGTACGCCGGCGGCACCTCGTGGCCGTCCGCGTCGTGCCGAAGTTCGCGCTCCAGCGAGGAGAAGTCCGTGTCGAAGGACCGGTACTTGAGTTCGCGAGCAACTTTTGTCTGCTTTGCCTTAGCACGGCCGCGCCCCATAGTGGGTCGACCCCCTCGCATTTGGTCCGCCAGCGGCTCAGCCGCGGCTCATTTCGGTTGATGTCGTGAGGCACAGGCTACCAGTGCCAAGGGCCCGCCCAAGCCGGTGGCTGCGCGTTGACCACGCAAGGTGATGAACGTCTGCACTGCGGTCAGATGCGGTCTTGTGCGGAAAGACGGAGACGCAAACAGCCAGATCCCACACCAGATGCGGCCTTGTGCGGAAAGACGGACGCGCAAACAGCCAGATCCCACACCAGACGCGGCCTTGTGCGGAGAAACGGAGGTGCCGGCGGAGGCCCGTCAGCCCTGGTAGGCGCCGAACAGGCTGACCGGCTCCCGGGTGCCAGAGCCGGCCGGGGCGACGGAGCCGCAGACCCAGGAGCGCAGGCCGCGGGCGGCGAGCAGTCGCATCCCCTCGTCCGCGGCCTCGGCCGGCAGCACGAACACCATTCCCACCCCCATGTTCAAGGTCGCTTCCAGGTCGGCCGGAGAAATGCGGCCGAGTGCCTGGACCAGCCCGAAGATCGGGGGCGGTTGCCAGGTGGTCCGGTCGACGCGCACCTCACAGGACCCGGGGATCACCCGCGCCAGGTTGCTGGCCAGGCCGCCACCAGTGACGTGGCTGATCGCGTGCACGTCGATATGGTTGATCAAAGCCAGGCAGTCGGGAGTGTAGATCCTGGTCGGCCGGAGCAGCTCCTCCCCGAGAGTCCGGCCGAGTTCGGGCACATGGCGGTCGAGGGTCCAGCGGGCGGTCGAGAAGAACACGCGCCGGACCAGCGAGTAGCCGTTGGAGTGCAGACCGGAGGACTCGCACGCCACCACGATGTCGCCAGGCTCGACCCGCTCCTCGCCCAGGATCTTGTCCCGCTCCACCACGCCGGTGGCCGCGCCTGCCAGGTCGTACTCGCGCGGCTTCAGCAGGCCGGGATGCTCGGCGGTCTCCCCCCCGAGCAGGGCGCACCCGGCCTGACTGCACGCTTCCGCAATGCCCTTGACGATGCTGGCCACCCGCTCGGGGTCGAGCTTCCCGCACGCGATGTAGTCCGTCATGAACAGCGGCTCGGCACCGCAGACGACGAGGTCGTCAACCACCATGCCGACCAGGTCGAAGCCGACGGTGTCGTGGATGTCCATCGCCTGGGCGATCGCGACCTTGGTGCCGACGCCGTCGGTCGAGGTCGCCAGCACAGGGTGGGACATCCTGGTCAGCCGGCTTGCGTCGAACAGCCCGGCGAAGCCGCCGAGACCGGTGAGCACCTCCGACCGCCTGGTCGTGTCGACCCAGTGCCTCATCAGCTCCACCGCCCGCTCCCCCGCCCCGATGTCGACCCCCGCGGCGGCGTACGCGCCCTGCTCGCTCATCTCCTCACTCTCCCACCCGGACGTGATCGCACGTTTGCCGCGTCAAGATGGCTAACGAGGGTCTGCATGATCGCTTGGGCACTCGTTAGCCATCTTGACGCGCCTAACGTGGGACATGTGGCTGCTGAGACCCAAGGCTGACGGGTCGAAGCTATGGGCGAGTGAGGGCGTCCGCGGCCCCGGCGCCTGCGGTCACGGGTTGCCGGTCGTCGACCTCGACAGGGGTCGCACCGTCGGAGGCAACATCCTCCAACACATACTTGCCGAGCCGGGCGCTCAGCGGCAGCTCCACCGGATAGACCCCGTCGAAGCAGGCACGGCACAGCTGGTCCTTGCCGACCCGGGTGGCGGCGACCAGCCCGTCCAGCGAGACGTAGCCGAGGGAGTCGGCGCCGATCGAGCGGCAGATCTCGTCGGTGTTCAACCCGGTGGCGATCAGCTCGGCCCGGGACGCGAAGTCGATGCCGTAGAAGCACGGCCATTTCACCGGTGGCGAGGAGATCCGTACGTGCACCTCGGCCGCCCCGGCCTCCCGCAGCATCCGGACCAGGGCCCGCTGGGTGTTGCCGCGGACGATCGAGTCGTCGACGACCACCAGTCGCTGCCCCGCGATCACGTCCCGCAACGGGTTGAGCTTGAGCCGGATGCCGAGCTGCCGGATGGTCTGGCTGGGCTGGATGAAGGTCCGCCCGACGTAGGAGTTCTTCACCAGGCCCTGGCCGTAGGGGATGCCGGACTGCTCGGCGTAGCCGATCGCGGCGGGGGTGCCCGACTCCGGGACCGGGATGACCAGGTCCGCCTCGGCCGGATACTCCCGGGCCAGGGTGCGGCCGATCTCGACCCGGACCGAGTGCAGCCGGCTGCCGGCGATCAAGGTGTCCGGCCGGGCCAGATAGACGTACTCGAACAGGCAACCCTTGGGATCCGGCGCGGCGAAGGTCCAGCTGCGCAGCCCGTTCCCGTCGACCGCGATCAACTCGCCCGGGACTACCTCGCGGACGAACGAGGCACCGACGATGTCCAGAGCCGCGGTCTCGCTGGCCACGACCCAGCCGCGTTCCAGCCGGCCCAGCACCAGCGGCCGGATGCCCTGCGGATCGCGCGCGGCGTACAAGGTCTCTTCGTCCATGAACACCAGGCTGAACGCGCCGCGCAGCCGCGGCAGCACCTGCATCGCCGCCTGCTCCAAAGTCTCCCCAGGAAACGTGGCGAGCAGCCCGGTGATTAGAGAGGTGTCGGTGGTGGCGTCGTTGAGCAAGGAGCCGGGCAGCAGCGAGTCGCTCGCGTCATCCCGCTGAGCAAGCCAGTCCTGCAGCTCCAGGGTGTTGGTGAGGTTGCCGTTGTGGCCGAGTGCGATTCCGCCGGACGCGGTCGAGCGGAAGGTGGGCTGGGCGTTCTTCCACACACTGGCCCCGGTCGTGGAGTAACGGCAGTGCCCGATCGCCAGGTGCGCCCGCCCCAGCGAGTTGAGGGTGGCCTCGTTGAACACCTGGGAGACCAGTCCCATGTCCTTGAAGACCATGATCTGGCTGCCCTTGCTGACCGCGATGCCGGCCGACTCCTGGCCGCGGTGCTGCAGCGCGTAGATGCCAAAGTAGGCCAGCTTGGCCACCTCTTCATCGGGGGCCCAGACCCCGAAGACTCCACAGGCATCCTGGGGTCCGCGGTCGTGAGGGTCGAGATCGTGATTCAGTCGGCCGTCACCTGGTGGCACTGCCTCATGCTATCCGGCGGTTCCAGCGGCCCCGGTCAAACGGACGACAAAAGAAGTCCCGGAAAGTTCCCACCACCGGCGCGGGCTGACAGACTGTCTCGACCCTGGCTCATCAGCGCGGCTGTGCCAACACTCTCGCACGCCCCGCGGGAAGGACCTCGACCGTGAGCATCGTGCTCGGCCCGAACCAGTACGGCAAGGCGGAGAACCGCGTCGTACGGATCTATCGGGACAATCCGCGCCACGAGATCCGCGACATCAATGTCTCCTGCTCACTACGCGGAGACTTCGCCGCGGCGCATATCGCCGGCGACCAGCTACGGGTGCTGCCGACCGACACCCAGAAGCAGACGATCTACGCCTTCGCCAAGAAGGTAGGGGTGGGTGAGATCGAGGAGTTTGCACTCGCTCTCGGCCGGCACTTCGTGCAGCACACCGAACCCGTGAACGGCTGCCGGATCGAGATCGACGAGTACGCCTGGGACCGGGTCAAGATCACCGGCCCGAACGGTGCCCTCCGGGAACACGACCACACCTGGGTGCGCCAGGGCCAGGAGACACGGACCACGATCTTGACCATTGACGGGAAGGGGACGTCCGGCAGCGAGACCGTGATCTCCGGTTTCAAGGGCCTGACGGTGCTGAAGTCGACCGGCTCGGAGTTCCGCGACTTCCTGGTCGACGAGTACACCACCCTGGCGCCGACCAGCGACCGGGTGATGGCCACCTCGCTGGTCGCCCGCTGGCGCTATATCGGCACCGACGTCGACTGGGGCAGCACGTATGGCAGCATCCGGCAGATCCTGCTGGAGCGTTTCGCCGAGGTGCACAGCCAAGCCCTGCAGCAGACCCTCTACGAGATGGGCAAGGCAGCCCTTGAGGCGCACGAGGACGTTGCGGAGATCAAGTTCTCGGCGCCGAACAGGCACCACTTCGTCTACGACCTGTCGCCCTTCGGGCTGGAGAACCACAACGAGGTGTTCCATGCCGACGACCGGCCGTACGGGCTGATCGAGGCCACGGTGCTGCGCGACGACGCACCACCCGCCGGCCGGGCCTGGGAGACCATTCCCGGCTTCGGCTGAGTACGGAATCCTGGTCCCGAGCCTGCGATCCGTCGCCCCCAGAGATCGGAGCACTCTTCTTGCCCCTGCCCCCGGGCCTGTCCGAACAGGATCTGGCCTACCTCGACCAGCGACTCGCCGCGGACGACGCCGCCCGCCGGATGGCCTACCCGGGCCCGAGCGGCAAGCGGCAGCCGGTGCACACGGTCTACATCCCCGCCGACCAGTTCCACGTCGAGGTCGTTCAGGAATGGGGGGCAGCAGCTCGGACCGCCCTTACCCGCTACGCCCCGGGGCCAGATGACATGGCGAAGGCAACCGGACTGGATGCCGGCGCGTTGCGTTCGGTGTGGGGCGCCATGGTCGCGAAGCTGGGCAACGAACCCATCGAGGACCTGCGGATCGACCTCGAGGACGGCTACGGCAGCCGATCGGATGACGAGGAGGACCGGCACGCCCGCGCCGTCGGCCTGGAGCTTGCCGCGGCGGTGACCACCGACATGGCGCCGCCCTTCCTGGGCGTTCGGGTTAAGTCGCTGGAGCCGGCGACCCGGCGCCGCGCCCTGCGCACACTGGACCTGGTGCTTCGTGGCCTGCTCGACCGGTGTGAGCTGCCCGCCGGCTGGGTGCTGACGCTGCCCAAGGTGACGTCGGTTGCCCAGGTCGAGGCCATGGCGGAGATCTGCGGCCGGCTCGAGTCGGCGTACGGGCTGGGCGAGGGAACGTTGCGGTTCGAGATCCAGGTCGAGACCCCACAGGCCATCCTGCTGGCCGATGGCACGGCGGCAGTCGCCCCGATGGTGCATGCAGCGGCCGGCCGCTGCGCCGGGCTGCACTTCGGGACGTACGACTACACGGCAGGCCTGGAGATCGCCGGCGGCTACCAGAGCCTCGACCATCCGGCCGCCGACCACGCCAAGGCGGTGATGCAGCTCGCCGCCGCAGGTACCGGAGTGCCGATCAGCGACGGGTCGACCAACCACCTTCCGGTCGGGGATCCGGAGGATGTGCACGCAGCCTGGGCGCTGCACGCGTGGCTGGTCCGGCGAGCCCTGCAGCGCGGCTTCTACCAGGGCTGGGATCTGCATCCTGCGCAGCTGCCAACCCGCTTCCTCGCCACCTACCTGTTCTTCCGGACCGATCTGGATCAGGTCGGCGCCCGGCTGCGCCGGTTTGTCGACCGTTCCGGTGGCGGAGTGCTGGACGAGCCGGCCACCGCCCAGGCCCTGGCGGGGTTCCTGCTACGCGGGGTGCGCTGCGGAGCCGTCTCCGCCGGCGAGGTCCCGGTCCTGACGGGCAGCGACCTCGAGACGATCACCGCCCTCGCCATGCGTCGCTCCCCCTCGATCAGCTAGATCAATGGGCAGCGGAGCGGCGGACCCGGTCAGGCAGACTGGGCCTGATGGCTGAACTGAACGTCCTCGGGGCCGAGCTGCAGTCCTGCGGTCTCGACCCGGTCACCGGGTTCTACCGGGATGGTGACTGCGCCTCCGGGCCGAACGCCGCCCGGCACCTGATCTGTGCGGTGATGACGGCGGAGTTCCTTGCGCAGCAGCGAGAGGTCGGCAACGACCTGATCACGCCCGTGCCGGAGTATGGATTCCCGGGCCTGCGTCCCGGGGACCGGTGGTGTGTTGTGGCGGAGCGGTGGATCCAGGCGTACGCCGCGGGAGTCGCCCCGCCGGTGGTGCTGGCCTCGACCAATGCGCGGGCTCTCGAGGTGATCGATCTGGCAACGCTGCAGCGCTTCGCGGTGGACGTACCGGACGACTTGCGGTCGCTGGACTGACGACAGTCAGTTGGGCACGACCGTCACGGAGCAACGCAGTCCCGGCGCCCGACTAAGCCGCGCATCCGCGGTGACGAGCGGACAGTCGATGGCCTCAGCGAGAGCGACGTACGCCGCGTCGTAGGCGCTCAGATTGTCCCGCAGTTCCCATACACGATCGAACATCGCAAGGATGTTGTGCCGGGTTAAGGCCATCCAGCGATAGATGTTGAGGAGCCGCCAGCCGTCGTCAGCGCTCACCTGGCCAAGCCTTACGCGTGTGCGCAGAGCATTTGCGACCTCGGCGTCGATCAGGGAGGGCGCCTGAATCTGCTCCTCCACTAGCAGCGACCGCGCACGTCCGGGACCGAGCAATGATCGGATGACAACTGATGCGTCGGCGACAATCATCAGGTGCCGCGCCGCTCGCGGATCTCGGCCACGATCTCCTCTATCGGAATACCGAAGTCAGGCAGGGAGTTCAGCAGCGCAGCGTTGTCGTAGCGGTGCGCGACTTGGGTCAGTTCACGGACTGCCAGAACATTGACTGAGATCGACAGCGCCTTGGCTCGTTTCTCCAGGCGCTCGACAACCTCATCCGGCACATTGCGCAGATACAGCGTCCTCATGTCGCACGATGCTAGCAGCATGCGACATAATTGCTAGCGACTCATTTCTTGACCCGCCAGGCCCGCTCGAACGGCAGCCGCCAGGCGTGCGGAGCGATCAGCTGGTGGATGGCGTTCGGCCCCCACGAGCCAGGCGCGTACGGCTTCACCGGCGGCGGGTTGTGCAGCAGGTCCTCCGACCGCTCCCACAGGCTCTCGATGCCCTCGGCGGTGGTGAACAGGGTGTGGTCGTCGCGCATCGCGTCCATGATCAGGCGCTCGTACGCCTCCAGGATGTCCCCCACCCGGTCCGTCTCCTGGGTCGAGAACTGCATGCTCAGCTTGTCCAGCTTCATGCCGGGCCCGGGGCGCTTGCCGTAGAACGACAGCGAGACCTTGGACTCGTCGGCGAGATCGAAGGTGAGATGGTCCGGACCGGACGAGCCGACCCCCGATCCAGCCGGGAACATCGTCCGAGGCGCCTCCTTGAAAGCGATGGAGATGATCCGCAGCCCCTCAGCCATCCGCTTGC
>JBKPNA010000226.1:0-23986 GCA_046765695.1 Actinomycetota bacterium
GATAGTCCTCGACGTGCTCCATTACGTCGATGGCCAGGACGATGTCGAAAGGCGCGGGATCGTCGTTAAGCACGTCCTGCAAATAGAATTTCGTCCGCTCGGTCTCCTTGGCCACGGCCCGGTCGTACGCTTGCGGCGCAATCTCGTAACCCGACAGAATAGCCTCCGGGAAGGCCTTCTCCAGGTTCAGCAAGATCTCCCCGGTGCCACACCCGACCTCGCAGAGCGAGTTGACCGCCAGACCGTTCTTGGCGATCATGTTCGCGATATGGCGAGCCTTCCACGGCGAGTCCTCCTCGTGCCATGTCGGGTTGTTCTTCTCGTACGCATCTGTGACGTACATTTCCTGCATTTTCTTGGATCTCCCGAATCGGTAGTCGGGCTCGATCGAACGTATCGTCGTCGAAGGAGGCGGTGGCCGGTCGCCAAGCTATCAGCTTGGTAACCCCGGACAGCACGGGAACGGGATTTGGACATGGGCCGAGCCGGGAAACACGTGTGACGAATATCACGGCAATCGGCTGTGCCTGAGCTGTAACGACGTCTGCACGCCCCGACTTTGGGAACATGCGGACCGGGTCCGCTGATTTCGTTACATTGTTCGCGAAATGGAGGGGAATCAATTTGTTGAGTCGCACGCCCCGGCCAGTGTCGGACGGTTCTGACGATGCACCGGTCGTCACAGCAGAAAATGACAACGCGTCAATCCGCCAGCTGCTCAAGCTGCGCCTGGAGCACACGTTGGGTCGCGCCGCGTTCCGAGTGGCATCGAGCGCCGCGCTTCGCCAACGTCTGTTCAACGCGCTCCGCCTGAACCGGGTCTCGGTACGTGGCCTTCGTTCGATCCGGGAGGTGGAGTTCCTGGCCTATGTCTTCGCGAACCGGCACCGCTCCCGCGCCCAGATACTGCAAGACCTCTGGGTCTGCTTCGAGCTGGGCGAGGCCCGCAAGGGCTTCTTCGTCGAGTTCGGAGCCACGAACGGACTCACCAACAGCAACACCGCACTGCTCGAGTCGGAGTACGGGTGGAGTGGCATCCTCGCCGAGCCCAATCCCGCCTGGCACACAGACTTGTGCAGCAACCGGCAGGCCGAGATCGACCTTCGGTGCGTCGCCGCTCGAACCGGGGACCAGGTCGACTTCCTCCTGGTGGAGAATCCCGAGCTCAGCACCATCGCGAGCTATGCCGGGCACGACCACTTCGTCGACTTCCGCAGCGGCGCTCCCCGGATCTTCGTGGAGACCGTCGCGCTGAACGACCTGCTGGCCGAGCATGGCGCACCGAGCACGATCGACTACCTGTCCATCGATACCGAGGGCAGCGAATGGGAGATCCTGTCGACCTTCGACTTCCAGCGCTGGCAGGTGAGGCTGTTCTCCATCGAGCACAACAACACCGCGCGCGAGGGTGAGATCGACGAGCTGATGGCGCGGCACGGCTATCGTCGGGTCTTCCCGGAGTTCTCCCAGTGGGATGCCTGGTATCGCGCGGAGCGGGAGTTGCCGGCTTGGCAGGGCCGCGTTGCACCGGCTCTGATGGTTAGGCAAAGCGGCGCCTGATCAGCCACCTGGCCAGTGCGCGCGGGGCCACCATGGTGGCGATGCACCAGCCGCTGATGGCAACCCGCAACCAGATCGACTCAGGCCCCGGTGCGCGCAGGTTTGCGAAGCTGTCGCGGAGCATGCGGCGGCGGCTGTCGGTCGGCAACGGTGGCTGCCCGCGGGACAGGCGCCGCTCAGCCACGCGCATCTGCAGCAGATGGCGGCTACGGAACAGTGGTGCCATCACATCGTGCGGTGGAGGTTCTGAAAACAGCGCCAGCGCGAACCGGTGCCGCTGCAGCGCGCGCTCGATCTGTCCCGGTAGCCGAGAGAGATCGGCCGCCACACTGCTTCGGTTGCCACCATGCTGGCGGTACCGGACGAGGGGCTTGGCCACGGTGAGCACGTCGCCCAGGAAAGGCGCCGCCGCCAGGCACGCTGAGTCGGCCGCGTCGCCGCAGCTGTCGCCGAGTGGAAAGAGCTGCGTGAGGAACCACCGAGCGTAGGCGTTGCCAGAACCGGGTGGCGTCGGATACGCGGACGTCGTGATCATCCAGTGGCGGATCTCCTCAGCGGTGGGGACGTACCGGTACTTCGGAAAGCTCCGTCGAACCACTTGGCCGTCGGAGTTGATCCGCTGCATCTGCACCTGCACCTAGCTAACCCCGGGGCGCCAGACGGCCGCGATCTCACGGCCGATTGCGGGATCCAGCAGGTCATCGGAGTCCAAGAAGATGACGACGTCACCGGTCGAGGCGGCGAACCCGGCATTGCAGGCAACCCGCGGACCTGATCTCTCCTGACGGATCGCGGTGATCCGAGATCCGAAGCTGCGGATGACGGACCACGAGTCATCGGTCGACCCGTCGTCGATCACGATCACCTCGACCTCAGGCCAGTCCACGGCCAGGGCGCTGTCGATGGCGGATCCGACGAACTGCCCGTAGTTGTGGTTCGGGACCACCACGCTGAGCCGGCGCAGGGTACTCACAGCTCCGAAATGCGCTCAGGCGTGAACCGTCCGCGGACCACGTCGGCCGCCGCGATGAGATTGCCACCCAGGCGCTCACGCCGCCAGCTGCGGGCGCCACCCGCCAACGCGTACAGCACGTTCTTGGCGACCGGACGGAAGATCTCCCACGACATGAGCCAGAGCGGAAAACTTCCCTTCCGGAACAGGTAGATCGGGTTCATCAACTGCGAGTAGCCGAGCCGGCGGTGGGCTTGCCGGCCGCCCGAGGCAGCTGCGCGATGCACGACGACGCAGTCATCCACCTCGGCCAACTGCCCGTGCCGCATACAGCGCCGGGCGAAGTCATGGTCCTCGAGCCAGGAGTACAGCGGAAGCCGGTCATCGAACCGCTCGAGGCGGGCAGCCGGTGCACGTACCACGAAGTTGCATCCGTACAGCTCGCGGGTCCGCCGCCAGGTCCCGCGAAGAGCCTCGGCGGCGGAGGTGGCCAAGACGTCCGCGGCCTCTGCTGCCGGCACCTCGCCGGTCGTTGCACCGTCCCGCAGCACCCGGCCGGTGATCGCAACCACGTCAGGATGCCGTTCCAGGAAGGAGACGGCGTTGCGTAGGTAGTCCTGGCGAAGCACCGCGTCATCGTCGAAGAACGCGACGACGTCCGCATCCTCGATCACATCCAATGCCGCGTTGCGCTGGGCGGCCAACCCACGAGTGCCGACGACGAGGCGCCAGTCCGCGAGCAGGGCGCGGTCCTCGGGCAGGCTCGCCTCATCGGGCACGGACACCACACCAACGAAGTCGACGTCGGTCTGGGCAGAGCAGCTGCGCAGAGCCTCCGCCAGCAGGTTCGGGCGTCCCGCAGACGCCAGCACCACAGCAAGTCGACTGGACAATCCGGTTGGCGACGCAGCACCTGTGCGACCGATTTCACCTCCCATATCGAGCCGATATTTCCAAGCAGATGTCTCGAATTGACTCAGCACTGCTGTTCCAGTCGAAACGACCGAGGTCGATGGCCTGCCGCACCGGTGAGCTCAGCACCTGCCGCAGTCCCGCGGTGATATCCGCCACGTCAAACGGATTCACATAGTGCGCGGCATCGCCGCAGATCCAGCGGAACACCGGAATGTCGGACACGACGAGGTGCCGGGTGCCACATGCCGCCGCTTCGACAAGTGGCAGGCCGAAACCCTCGGCGAGACTGACCAGCACCACTGCATGGGCCTGTCGATAGAGTTCCCCCAGTTCGTCGTCGCTGACATAGCCGGCCGCCACGGTTCCTGATGGCCACTGCACCTTTTCGCTTCGGTAGATGGCGCTTCCGCCACCAACCACCACCAGCGGGTGCGCCGCACGTTCTTGCTCGCTCAGCAGGCCGTACGCCTCGGCCAACCGTTCCAGGTTCTTGCGCGGGTCCATGCTGCCCACGGCGAGGAGGTAGGAGCGGCCGCACACGCCGAGCCGCGCCAGTACGGTTCCGTCGGCACTGCGACCCTTCGTGAACGTTGCGGATGCCGCGTTCGGGGCGACCACGACCGGACCCGAGTAGATCGACGCCAATTCTTCGGCCGTCGGCCGGCTGACCGCGACGATGGCTGCGGCGCTGCGGATCTGCGCCCGCAGCAACGGTGCATGGGTCAGGTAGTAGAGCCGGGAGAACCACCCGGGGTTCGTCAGCACGAAGAGGTCGTGGATCACGAGCACGTGACGTCGACGCCACCATGGCGCGCGGGAGGTCATCGACAACAGTACGGACCGACCGGCCCGCCAGGAGAGGGCGAACTGCACCCAGAGCCAGACCCGCAGCGTCGATCGGGCCCAGAACCGCCGCGGCCGAACCGGCGCGAATCGTTCGAGCGGCAGCAGCCGCTCTGCGATCTCGTGGGCATAGCGTTGTTGGCCGGTCATCCGCTGCGTGGCGTAACTCTGGTTCACCAGCACCGGCGGCCCCGGCGGGGTGCTCACGCAGCGCCGACCCAGGCACGGATCTCCTGCCGGAACCGCTCGGCCCGGAACTTCCGAGCGTGGCGGATGCGGGCGGCCCGGGCGGTCGACAACGCGAGCTCGACCCCCTCCCGCATTGCTGCCGGCGAGCGGAAGGTAGACAGCGCACCGGTCACTCCAGGCACCACGCTCTCCGCCGTGCCGCCAATCTCGTGCGCGAGCACCGGCGCGCCGGCGGCCATGGCCTCCACCGGCATGATCCCGAAGTCCTCGATGGCGGGAAACGCAAAGAGGGCGGCCTGCTGGTAGAGAGCCCGTAGCATGGCCGCCGACGGGCGGCCGACGAAGCGTACCGGCACGGCGGCGGAATCTGCGACGTACTGCAGTCTGGGCAGCTCAGGTCCCTGGCCGGCGAGCACCACCGGCCGGCCGGCGGCCTCACCGGCCTTGATCACCAGATCCAACCTCTTGTAGGGCACGAACCGGGAGGCACCGAGCAGGTATCCCTCGGGCAGCGTTGCCATGACGTCCGACTCCTCGTCGGTCAGCCTGGCGGTCCAGTCGCCGACCCGCTGGATCTCGCTCACGTCGACAGGGGGATAGATCACTTTCGCGTCGACTCCCCAGGCCTCGGCCATCCGACGCCGCACGAAGTCGCTGTTCGCGGCGTACGTTGCGGGCTGCTGTGCGCGCCGGCGGTCCAGCGGCTTCAGCGCGGCCGCCACCGTTCGGGCCGCCCGGCCCCGCCCGCGGCCGTCGAGGTCAGGAGCCCAGATATAGCGAGCCGGCGTATGCACATAGACGAAACGGCAGAAGTCCTGCGGTTGCGGCGTGAAGCGCACATGGTGGGCGAAGAGGTGCGAGCTGATCAGCGCCCAGTCGTAGCCGAGGTTCTTGCGCCGCCGCCAGGTGGCAGGCATGAAGGGTACGGCGGCAGCCTTGCAGCGGCGCAGCGGCGAGTGAGCCAGCCAGCTCTCCCGTAGACGTTCGGGCGGGAACCGGCCGGTCGAGTCATTCCACAGGCACACGATGTCGGCATCCGGATAGACCTCGCTCATTGCCTGCAGGACATTCTCCGAGCCGCCCGCCTGAGATATCCATTCGTGGACCAGGACACCGGCCACTAGACGGCGCCATCTTGGGCGACGACCGGCCGGACAGTGGGGGTCATGACGGTGCTCACGTGCGCAGCAGCGAGAACAGCCCGCGTGACCACTACTGTGTCGGTGATCACCAGCCGATATGCGAAACTCCGACGCTTGAGTTTGTTGGGCGAAACAGTGTGATAGCCATTCTGAGGCGCCTGGGAACGCGCCAGAACTTCCGTCACCATTACCCCTCGGGTTGATCTCCCGCTCCCCCGCCGTCCCAATCCCAGTGCGAGATCACGGGTAGGTTACAACAGAGCAGCACCCTGCCAGCGCCGCGGTAAATTCCGGTCCAGCCGGACATGACAGCAGGATTTATGCGCTCAACCCGTGTTGCACTGGATGACCTGGCCGCGACTGCGCATGCCCGAAGCTAACACTTCTTGTGCCGACGGAGCCTTTCTGCTGAGCAGAATGTTCTCCTCTTTTCCGAAATTCCCGTTACAGTGACGTTGCTCACAGTTTCCGGTTATTTCGAGCCGCTGCGCGCGCTGATCGAAGCCTTTCCGCGCGACAGGCCAGTGCGGTCAGATCAGGCCCGGGCATTTTCCGGACTTTTCCACTATTGCTTGGACTTGCGGTGCTCTTGCGGTTTGAGCGACGGCGAGGGCCAGAACAGTGGTTGCGCCCGGAGGTTCGTCGAGGGTCCTGCGTCGTCCGGGTGGATGGCTCGCAAGGCCGACGAGGGAGGGATACTGGGTCGTATCTCGAGTGAGGAGAACGCCGCGAGGCGCCGCCTGGGCGGCGCAGGCCCCGACGAACCTCCGGGCGTGACCACTGGGCTGCCCGATCCGAGCGAAGCGGTGAGACGTCGACGGTCGTCGGACACCGCAGGCAGTCATCTGCCCTGGCTGCATCTCAGACCTCGTAGGCCGGGCAGATACGGTGACTCGGTGTCCTACACCGCCGCCGACGACCGTTACTCAGTCCAGCCGTACCGCCGCTGCGGCCGAAGCGGACTCCTGCTGCCCGCGATCTCGCTCGGCTGCTGGCACAACTTCGGCGACGACAAGCCGCTGGAGACCCAGCGCGCGGTGCTGCGGCGGGCGTTCGACCTGGGGGTCACCCACTTCGACCTGGCCGACAACTATGGTCCGCCGTTGGGTTCGGCCGAGACCAACGTGGGGCGGATTCTGGCCGAGGACTTCGCCGGCTACCGCGAGGAGCTGCTGATCTCCACGAAGGCGGGTTGGGCGATGTGGCCGGGTCCTTACGGCGACTATGGGTCACGGAAGCACCTGACAGCGAGCATCGACGGGTCGCTGCGCAGGTTGGGGCTGGACTACGTGGACATCTTCTACCACCATCGGCCGGATCCCGATACGCCGTTGGAAGAGACGATGAGCGCGTTGGATGCCATGGTGCGGACCGGCAAGGCCCGGTATGTCGGGATCTCCTCCTACTCCCCGCGCCGCACCGCACAGGCCGCGGAGATGCTTCGCACGCTTGGCACTCCGCTGCTGATCCACCAGCCGTCGTACTCGATGTTCAACCGGTGGATCGAGCCGGAGCTGCTCGACGTGCTGGAGCGGGAGGGAGTCGGCTGCATCACCTTCACCGCACTCGCGCAGGGCCTGCTGACCAATCGGTACCTGAGCGGGGTGCCTGCCGACTCCCGCGCCGCACAGGGCAAGTCACTCGACCTTGCGTCGATCGAGGCCAACCTGCCCAAGATCAAGGCGCTGAACGAGATTGCCGAGAGCCGCGGTCAGACCCTGGCCCAACTGGCTCTGGCCTGGGTGCTCAGGGATGCCCGGGTGACGTCCACGCTGGTGGGCGCGAGCAGCGTGCAGCAGCTTGAGGACAACGTGGCCGCCGTGCGGCGACTGGACTTCACAGCTGAGGAGCTGGCCGAGATCGACCAGCACGCGGTCGAGTCGGCCGTCGACCAGTGGGCCGACGCCCGGCAAGCCGCGGACTAGCGTCCGAGCGTCAGAGCGTCCGGTTCCGCGGCAACGGCACTAAAGCGTGCGCTGCACGGCGCCGGTCTGCTCCGCGGCGGCTGCCACCGCCGCATCGCGGGCCGCCGCGGTCTCGGCGTCGGTGAGCGTACGGTCCGGGGCACGGAACCGCAGCGCGTAGGCCAGCGACCTGTGGCCCGGCGGGATCGGCGGACCGGTGTAGACGTCGAACAGGGCGACCGACTCCAGCAGCGGTCCGGCTCCGGACCGGAGGGCCCGTTCCACTGCGACGGCCGGCACGTCGTCGGTGACGATCAGCGCCACATCCTCCTTGGCCATCGGGAAGCCTGAGATCAGCGGCACATCGTCGCCGGCGGGCGCCAGTGCGACCACCGCGTCCAGGTCGATCTCGGCTGCCGCGGTCCGGGCGGGCAGATCGAATGCCCGGCATACCTCCGGGTGCAGCTCGCCGGCGTACCCGATCACCCGGTCTGCGACGAAGAACTCCGCGCACCGTCCCGGATGCCAGGGCGGCCGGATCGCCGACCGCCGCTCCAGGACGATGCCGACAGCCGCCGCGGCCGTCTCGACGAATGCGATCGGGTGAGTCCAGTCGACCGACTCGGCATCGGTGAACCAGCCGCTGCGCCGCTGCCCGCAGAGCACCGCGGCCAGGTGCCGCGGCTGCCGACCCAGCGCCGCATCCAGCGCGGCGATCTCCGACTCCGCCGGCCGCTGGCTGACCGGCGGGCGTGGCGCCGCGCGAAGCGGATCGCTGGCGAAGAACACCGACCCGGACTCGAACAGGGCGAGGTCGTCGTTGCCGCGGCTGCGGTTCCGCGCCACGGCACCGAAGAGGCCCGGCAGCAGCGACGTCCGCAGGTAGGGGGTTGTCTCGGACAGCGGATTGATGATCTTGTTCAACCGGCGGCGCTCGTCGTCGGCGGGCACGCCCATCTTGTCCAGGTCGGCGATCGAGGTGAAGGGAAAGCTGAGCACCTCGACAAAGCCGGCGGTCGCCAGTGCCGCGGTGACTGCACGGCGGGCCCGCTGCGACCGGGTCAGACCACGACCCACGGGGGCCGGCGGCACAACCGGCTCGATCGTGTCGAAGCCGATCAGCCGGCCGACCTCCTCGACGTAGTCGTACGGGTCCGTCAGATCCGGTCGCCAGCTGGGCGCGGTGGCCGTCAGGACCTCGTCGCCGGTCACTGATGCTCCGACGGCGGTCAGCAGCCGCACCACCGTGTCGTGGTCGACCGAAGTGCCCAGCACGTCGCTCGGCAAAGTGTCGGGGAAGGTCGTGGTCGGCTGCGGCCGGATCGACCCGCGTACCGTCTCGGCTTCGCTCAGGGTTCCCCCGGCCAGCTCGACCAGCAACTGCGCCACCCGGTGCGCCGCCGCGTACGCCGCCGTCGGATCGACGCCACGTTCGAACCGGCGCGACGCCTCGGTGGAGAGCTTCTGCCGCCGGGAGGTGCGGGCCACAGTCATCGCGTCGAAGTGCGCCGCCTCGATCACCACGTCTCGCGTCGTAGCAGACAGCTCGTTGGTCGCCCCTCCCATGACGCCGGCCAGACCGATGGGCCCGCTGCGGTCGGCGATGACCAGGTCGTCGAGGTCCAGGGGCCGCACCACGTCGTCCAGGGTGGTCAGCTTCTCGCCGTCACCGGCCTGCCGAACCAGGATCGGCCCATCAAGGGTGTCCTTGTCATAGGCGTGAATCGGCTGGCCGGTCTCCAGCATGACGTAGTTGGTGATGTCGACCGCCAGCGAGATCGAGCGCATCCCGGCAAGCTGAACCCGGCGGGACAGCCACCGCGGACTCGGCCGGCTGGGGTCGATCCCGTTCACGGTGAGCGCCACGAACAGCGGGCAGGCGTCCGACAGCAGCTGGACCGGGTACCCGTCGGCCACCTCGAGCGGCACCGGCCGGTCGACCGGGTCGCGGAACGCCACCGACGTGGCCTGGGCCGCCTCGCGGGCGAGGCCCCGAATAGACAGGCAGTAGCCGCGGTCCGGGGTCACGGCAATGTCCAGCACGTCCTCGCGCAGCCGCAGCACCGGTGCGGCATCGGTCCCCGGAGTGAGGTCAGTCTCGTTCAGCACCAGAATCCCGGTGTGGTCATCGCCCAGGCCCAGCTCGCGGGCCGAGCAGATCATCCCGTCGGAGATGTGGCCGTACGTCTTGCGTGCTGCGATGGCGAACTCGCCGGGCAGCACCGCCCCCGGCAGTGCGACCACGACTCGGTCATCGACGGCAAAGTTGAATGCACCGCAGACAATGCCGCGCGACCCCGACTCGTCGTTGTACGCACCGACGTCGACGTGGCACCAGCGGATCGTCTTGCCGTTCTTCTGCGGCTCGTCGACGAAGTCCAGCACCCGGCCGATGACCAGCGGCCCCGTGACGTCGGCACCGACCCGGTCCACCGTCTCGACCTCGAGCCCGGCCCGGATCAGCGCGTCGGCGAGCTGGCGGCTGTCGAGGTCGGAGGGCAGGGCGGCGTACTCCCGCAACCAGCCAACGGGGGCCCTCATCGCGCGAGCCCTATCAGGGAACGGCTGAACCGCACGTCGCCCTCGATCATGTCGCGCATGTCCTCGACGTTGTTGCGGAACATCAGGGTCCGGTCGACTCCCATGCCGAAGGCGAATCCCGTGTACTCCTCGGGATCGACGCCGCAGGCCTGCAGCACCCGCGGATTGACCACGCCGCAGCCTCCCCACTCGATCCAGCCCTCACTTTTGCACGTCCTGCACGGCAGGTCCGGGTTGCCGACGGACGCGCCGTGGCAGACGTAGCACTCCAGGTCCACCTCGGCCGACGGCTCGGTGAACGGAAAGTAGTTCGGCCGGATCCGCGTCCGTGTCTGGCCGAACATGACCCGGGCGAAGTGGTCCAAGGTGCCGCGCAGGTGGCCGAAGGTGATGCCACGATCCACCACCAGACCCTCGATCTGGTGGAACACGGGCAGGTGGGTGGCGTCGTACTCATCGGACCGGTAGACCCGTCCAGGACAGACCACGTAGATCGGTGGTTTCCGGGTCAGCATGGTGCGCACTTGCACCGGCGAGGTGTGGGTCCGGAGCACGATGCCGCCGTCCTCCGGTTCGACGAAGAGGGTGTCCTGCATGGTGCGGGCCGGATGGTCAGGGATGAAGTTCAGCGCGTCGAAGTTGAGCCACTCCGCCTCAAGCTCCGGCCCCTCGGCCACCTCCCACCCCATGGCGACGAACACGTCCTCCATCATGTGCATCAGCGCCGTGACGGGGTGCACGGCGCCGGGAGGCGTCGGCTGCACCGGCAGCGTGACGTCGACCTTCTCCACGACGAGAATCCGGGCCAGCTCGGCCTCCTTGACCTCGGACTCCCGGGCCTGCAGGGCTTCGGCGATCCGCGCTCGGGCCTGACCCACCCGCGTGCCGGCCTCCTTACGCGCATGTGGCGGCAGTGCGCCGATCTCGCGGTTGGCCAGGGCGATCGGTGACCGGTCACCGATGTGGGCGAGCCGGGCCTGCTTGAGGTCCGTGGCCGTGGCCGCCGCGGCGAACGCTGCGAGCGCATCTGCCACCATGGCGTTCACGTGCTCGGCATCCAGAAATGCGACCTGGACGGGGTCGTAGCTGGCCTTCGGCCCGGACATGGGCTCCCCTCTGAATCGGTGCAACCGCCGACAGTCTAGGGAGACACCCGATTCGGCCGCAGGTCAGTTTTACCGCTCGGACGCCCGCTGGGCGCTCGCGGTGGCGTAGAGCAGCACTGCGGCCGCGGTGGACAGGTTGAGGCTCTCAGCTCGGCCGTACATCGGCAGGGCGACCAGCCGGTCGAGCCGATCCACCCTGTCTCTTGTCAGGCCCCAGGCCTCGTTGCCGAGCACCCACATCGTGGGCCGGGCAAGCTGGCCGGACCGGGCGAGGTCGTCAACGGTGCAGGACGCGCTGGCGTCGGCACCGAAGACCTGGATCCCGAGGGATCGGGCGCGGTCCACGGCCGACGGAAGATCGACGTCGGTGACGAGGGGCAGGTGGAACAGGCTGCCGGTGCTGGCGCGTACCGTCTTGGCGTTGTAGAGATCGACTGAGTCCTGGGTGACCAGGACCGCATCGGCGCCGAACGCGTCGGCGCAGCGGATCACGGTGCCGAGGTTGCCAGGATCGCGGATGCGGTCGCAGAGGACGACCAGCGTCGCCGAATCGGTCAACGCCTCGGCAACGGTGATGTCGACATTCCGACATATCGCGAGAACGCCTTGTGGCGTGACCGTGTCGGACACCTCGGCCAGCGCGGTGGCCGGAGCCGTGGAGACGCGTACGCCGGCACTCGCCGCCTGTTTCAGCAGATCGGCGTAACGGTCGACGACGTCATCGGCGACCAGCACGTCGACCACGTACGCCGGCGCGCTCAGCGCCTCGCTGAGCGCCGGCCGCCCCTCGGCGAGAAACCGGCCGGTGAGCCGCCGCTCCTTGCGCCGGAGCAGCCGGCGGGCTGAGCGCAGCAGCGCCGCCGAAGCCTGCTCAGGCGGCAGCGGACTCCGCCGGCGCGTTCGCCCGCGCGACCTGCACCAGCGCCTTGAACGCGGCTGGGTCGCTCACGGCGAGCTCAGCCAGGATCTTGCGGTCCACCTCGACCCCGGCAGCCTTCAGGCCGGAGATGAACCGGTTGTAGGTGATTCCTTCCGCGCGCGCGGCGGCGTTGATCCGCTGGATCCACAGCTTCCGGAAATCGCCCTTGCGAGCGCGCCGGTCACGATAGGCATACACCAGCGAGTGGGCGACCTGCTCCTTGGCCTTGCGGTACAGGCGCGACCGCTGACCCCGGTAGCCCGACGCTTGTTCGAGGACCTCGCGGCGCTTCTTGTGGGCATTCACCGCGCGCTTGACGCGTGCCATTGCAGTTACTCCTTCGTGTCGTGACGGGTCGGGTTCAGCGGCGCTTGCCGAGTAGTCGCTTGGCCTTCGTCGCGTCGCCGGACTGCATCACGGCGTCACCGTCTAGCCGGCGGGTCCGGGTGCTGGGCTTGTGCTCGTTGAGGTGCATCTTGCCCGCCTTGCGGTGCATCAGCTTGCCCGACCCGGTGAAGCGGAACCGCTTCTTGGCCCCGGAGTGGGTCTTCATCTTCGGCATGGTGTGGCTCTCTCTGGTCCTCGGTGTGTCTTGCTAGTTCAGATCGACGTCAGGGTCGAGGTTGTCGGCCGGCCCGCGACGCCGCTTCGCCTGCGGCGTTGCTGCGGCCTCGGCCCGTCGGGCGGCCTGTTCGGTGTGCTCGGCCTCCGCGTCGGCCAGGCGGGCGGCAGCGCGGCGATCCCGCTCAGCCCGGACCTCCGCGCGGGCCTCGGTCTTCTTCTTGTGCGGCCCGAGCACCATCAGCATGTTCCGGCCGTCCTGCTTGGGCGCAGACTCGACGAAGCCGAACTCGTCCACGTCCTCGGCCAGCTTCTTCAGCAGGTTGTAGCCGAGCTCCGGCCGTGACTGCTCCCGGCCCCGGAACATTATGGTGATCTTGACCTTGTCCCCCGCCTTCAGGAACCGCACCACGTGACCCTTCTTGGTTTCGTAGTCGTGGATGTCGATCTTCGGCCGGAGCTTCATCTCCTTGATCACCGTGTTGGTCTGGTTACGGCGGCTCTCCCGCACCTTCTGTGCGTTCTCGTACTTGAACTTGCCGTAGTCCATGAGCTTGGCGACCGGTGGACGGGCCATCGGGGCCACCTCCACCAGATCGAGCTCGGAGTCCCGAGCCAGCTGCAATGCCGTCTCGATCTTGACAATCCCGACCTGCTCCCCCGCCGGTCCGACAAGCCGGACCTCCGGTACGCGAATGCGGTCGTTGATTCGCGGTTCGGTGCTGATATGTCCTCCAGTTGGTTGTGAAATGAAGAAGCGAGCCGGCGAGCGAGCGAATCTGCAGCGCGGGGCCCGAAAGGCGAAAGGGCCTTCGCGTACGCGAAGACCCGCACCACGAGCACGGCGGAACGCCGCACTCGTAGACCGACCCGGCGACAGTCGTGGCGACGTCACACGGGTGGGAGATCGGGTCTCCGCTTTGCAGATCCAGCGCGAACGCCGAATCGGTCGAGGTTCAGGGTAACATCCGCCGCGGCAGCGGCACATCCTCCGCGTACGCCCCGACATTCAGTTCAACGGTCAGCGCTGCAGGTCATATTCCGTCGCCGGCGGGGACGGCCCAGCCGAACTCACCTGGGCGCGTCTCGACCAGCCGGTGTCCGGCGGCCAGTTGTGCGAGAACATCGCCTTCGAGCGCAACCGAGGCCGGACCCGCGCAGTCGACCAGAACGGCGGACGCATCCTCGGCGCGCGCGGTCCGCGCGACCTGGTCCAGGGTCACGGGCACCGGTCGAGCCGAGCTCTGCCAAGCCTGCAGAGAGTCCAGTCCGGAGAAGGCGAGCAGCGCTCGGCGCCCGTCGGCGGCCTGGAGCAGCACCACGGCCATTTCGGCCTCCTTGTCCGCGGCCAGCCCCGTGGTGGTCCGGTCCATCCGGGATGCGGTCGCAACCACCGGGACTAGGAGCCGGTCGAGGCAGAGCGCAGCAACGGCCCGGAGGTATGTCGTCGGCCCGGGCTCGGCCGCTGCGGCTGCCATCAATCGCCGGGTGTCCGCGCGCGCTGTGCCATCGTCACCGGGGAACGGTGACGATGCCAGGGTGCGTCGGAGGTCCACGGCTGCCACGGTAGCCACCGACCTGCCAGCGTGTCGCCATGGGGACAGCTCATGCGAGCAGGTTGGGACGCAGGAGGGGGTCGTCGCTCGGGGTGGGGCCGGTGCTCTCCCTGATCCCACCGCTCCGGTGCCGTGGCACTGTTGAAGGATGCCTGCTGCTGACGTCGTGTTGCTGCCACTGTGCATCGGACTTGCCCTGCTCGGCGTGATCGCCACCGGGATCGCGTGGCGCCGGGGAAACAAGGGCCGGGTGCTACAGGGTGCGGCACTGACCCTGGCCCCGATCGCCCTTTACTTCAGCCAACTGCTCCGACTGGTCTGGAACGGGATCGCCGCCATGGTCACCTGGGCGTCGACCTTGGTCTTCTCCCCTGCCATCTGGTTCGGGATGGCGTTGCTCGGGCTCTGTGTGGTGCTCTGGGTGGTCGGCGGCATCGTGGCACGCCGTGCCCGGCCGTCGGCCAAGGCGGCGTCCGGCACGAGCTCGACCGCCGCGTTGCCGGCCAAGCGCCGCCCCGCCGCCCAGCAGCCCCCGGTTGATGAGGAGATGGCCGAGATCGAGGCGCTGCTCAAGTCCCGCGGCATCGAATAACTCTCCCAGGCTCATCCCACGCTGCACCCTTTTGAGTCGATGCTGCACCGTCTGCATGGGGTGCAGCGTCGAGCCAAAGGGTGCAGGGTGGTCCAACTCCTGCGGACCGTGTGTGTCGCTACCCGCTTAGCGAGCCGCGAGGAACTGCCGGTGGCGCCGCCTCAGCTCCTCAACCGCCTGCTGCGCCCTCTCCCCGTCGACCGCCTGAATGCCCATCAGCGAACACTTCTCTGCATCCAGGTCGACTTTGAACTCACTGCCGTCGGCTGGCTTGAGCAACAGCTGAGCCCACGGGTCCCCACTGCGGAAGATGATCTTGTGTACCCAGTCCCAGGGCACCGAATAGGTACGCAGGCCGTTGCGAATCCGGAGCCCAGCAGCGTCCGCTCGCACGGAGCTGGCCGCCAGGCCGATGAGCACCCCGACGATCAGTCCCACGACGGCGAGCAGCGTCAGCAGCTGAGACACGGTGAAGAGCCGCCGGACAGTGGCCGGCAGGGCGAACCACCACACGACGGTTAAGGAACAAAGTACGGCCGCCATCACGATTCCGAAGATCCGCAACCGCCGCGGCCAGGCGACGAAGACCCCTACAGCCGGCATGCCGCGATGTCGGTGACCAGGATGGCCCGGGCGCCGAGGGTCCACAGGTCGTCCATGATCTGCTGCGCCGCGGTGCGCGGAACCATGGCGCGTACGGCGTGCCAGCCCGGCTTGGCCAACGGCGACACCGTCGGCGACTCCAGACCAGGGGTGATGGCGCAGGCCTGCTCGACCACGTCGTCGCTGACGTCGTAGTCCATCATCACGTAGTTGCGCGCGACAAGAACACCGTTGAGCCGCCGTTCCAGCGGGCCGAGGCCGGGCGGGACATCGGTCCGGGCGCGTCCAATCAAGACCGCCTCGGACTCCAGGATCGGCTCACCGAAGAGCTCCAGCCCGGCCTGTCGCAGGGTCGTGCCCGTCTCGACGACATCCGCGATAACGTCGGCGACGCCCAGCCGGATCGCAGTCTCCACGGCGCCGTCCAGCGGGATCAGCCGGGTGATCACCCCGCGGTCCTTCAGGTACGTCCCGACCAGGCCTGGGTAGGAGGTGGCGAGCCGGAGGTCGTGCAGGCCCTCCACCGTCAGGCCGGCGCCGGCGGCAGCGGCGAACCTGAAGCGGCTGCGGCCGAAGCCCAGCGGCATCACCTCGACGGCCGGGGCCCCGGAATCGAGCAGCATGTCCCGGCCGGTGATGCCGACGTCGAGGGTGCCCTCCCCCACGTAGACCGCGATGTCCCGCGGGCGGAGGTAGAAGAACTCCACTCCGTTCGCCTCGTCGACCAGCAGCAGCTCGCTGGTGTCGGAGCGCTGGGCGTAGCCCGCCTCATGCAGCATCTCTGCCGCCGGCTCGGAGAGTGCACCCTTGTTGGGCACGGCCACCCGCAGCAGCGGCCGGGACGACGTGGGGCTCTCGATCACGGCGCTCATCCTAGGTCGAGTCGGATCTACAGTTGCCGATAGATATCGTCCAGCTCGAGCCCGAGTGCCAGCATTAGCACCTGCAGGTGGTAGAGCAGCTGGCTGATCTCGGTCGCCGCCTCCTCCTTGGACTGGTGTTCCGCCGCCATCCAGACCTCGGCGGCCTCCTCGACGATCTTCTTGCCGATCTCGTGCACGCCGGACTCAACACGGGCCACTGTCGAGGAGGACGGGTCCCGGTCGGCCAGCTTACCGGCCAGCTCGGCGTACAAGGCGTCGAAGGTCTTCACCACCACCGAAGCCTATTGGGCGCTACCCGACGGTCTCGACGACAGGATCGGCGACCCCCACCGGCACTGTCCCTGCACGCTCACGCCGCTCGATCCGCAGCCAGGACACGAAGCCCGCCACGCAGAATCCGCCGTAGACGATGTACATCAGTGCCGACGGGTAGAGGTGTGCCTGCAGCAGCAGCGGCACGCCGACGATGTCGACGGCGATCCAGACCAGCCAGAACTCGACCCAGCCGCGGGCCATCCCGTACGTCGCCAGGATGGAACCGGTGAGGATCCAGGCGTCCGCGAGCGGACCCCAGGAGTGGAGTGCCTGAAGCACGAAGTAGAAGATCGCGGTCCCCACGACTGCCCCGCCGAGGAGTTGGAGCCGGCCGCTGGCTCCGGCCCAGCGCGGGCGTACGCCGACGCCCTCGTCGGCATGGTTGCGCTTGAACCGGGACCACCGGACCCACCCGTAGACGCTGACGATGAGGAAGAAGACCTGGCGACCGGCCTGGCCGTACAGGTTGAGGTCGTTCGGGGTGTTGAAGACACCGCCGAGGAAGACCGTGAACAGCAAGATGTTGCCCACGTTGCCGATCGGCCAGGCGGACACCCGGCGGCGCATCCCCAGGATGGCGCTGGCCAAGCCGAAGCCGTTGCCGACGATCTCCCGCCACAGGATCGTCGAGTTGCCGATGTGCAGCTCGGCCGAGAGGAACCTAGCCAGCAGCTCAGAGAGGTCCATTGATCATTCCCACCTGTCCGGTCGCACGCGCACCGGGGTGGAAAGGCGTAGATCGCCACCATGCGTCGGCATGGCGGCGAGGCGCCTCGCGTGTGCCTCCCATCCGGACTTTCACCGTCGGTTGTGGAGTTTCACCACATCAACCGCTTGCGGCCGGCCACGGAGGCCAACTGCGCACGGGTCGCGGACTGTCACCGCCGGTTCGGAATTACACCGACCCCGGAACACGCGCGAGTTGTTAACTCGTCGCGCCCAGCATAGAGCAGTCCTGTGCTCGCGCGGGAAACTGACCGGATCTGGCGTTTATGCGAGAGAGCGGCAGAGCGGCCGCATGGGCCACCAGACGCGGCCCTGTGCGGAGAAACGAGAAGCAGAACGGCCGCTTGGGCCACCAGATGCGGTCCTGTGCGGAGAAACGGCAGGTCGGGGCTGAGGCAGCTCAGTTGGTTTCCAGAGTGACCCCGAGGAGCGCATCGCAGGCGCGCGCGACGAGGCCGGGGGCGTCGGTGTCGTCGCTGTCCAAGTCGAGCGAGGCGTCCGCCCAGGCATCGACCGCGGCGAGGGCGGCGGGCGCGTCGAGGTCGTTCGCAAGCGCCGAACGCATCCGAGCCAGCACGTCCTCGGCGTTCAGACCGCTGTCGAGCCGCACGGCCTGGCGCCACCGGCTCAGCCGCTGCTCGGCCGCGGCCAGCAGGCCCTCGGTCCACTCCCAGTCGTTGCGGTAGTGGTTGGCCAGCAGCGCGAGCCGGATCGCCATGGGGTCGACACCGGACTCCCGGAGCCGCAAGACGAAGACGAGGTTACCCCGCGACTTCGACATCTTCTCCCCATCCAGCCCGACCATCCCGCCATGCAGGTACGCCTGGGCGTAGGGGCGGTCCGTCGCGACGCGGCCGTGGGCGGCCGACATCTCGTGATGGGGGAAGACCAGGTCACTGCCCCCGCCCTGAACGTCGAAGTCGGGCCCGAGCAGGTCCAGCGCGATGGCGGTGCACTCGATGTGCCAGCCCGGCCGGCCGGCCCCCAGAGTGGATTCCCACGCCGGCTCCCCGGCTCGAGCGAGCCGCCAGACCACGCAGTCCAGCGGCGCCTTCTTGCCCGGCCGCTCCGGGTCGCCGCCCTTCTCCGCGAACGTCCGCAGGGCGTCTGCTTCTGACAGCCGGCCGAGTGAGCCGAACTCCGCATCGCTGTCCTGAGCGAAGTACAGGTCGGGGAAGTCAGGGTCCTCGACGGCGTACACCGCCCCGCGATCCTGCAGAGTCGAGATCAGCTCCACGACCTGGGGGATGGACTCGACAGCACCGATCAGGTGTTCGGGCGGCAGCACGTTGAGAGCGGACATGTCGTCGCGGTACAGCTCGGTCTGCTGGTCGGCCAGGGTCCGCCAGTACACGCCGTCGGCTTCTGCCCGCTCGAGCAGCGGGTCGTCGACGTCGGTGACGTTCTGCACGTAGCTGACGGCCAGGCCCGCATCCCGCCAGATGCGGTTCAGCAGGTCGAACGCGACATAGGTGGCCGCATGGCCGATGTGGGTGGCGTCGTAGGGCGTGATGCCGCAGACGTACATCCGTGCCTGGCCCGACGCCGGTCCGATCGGCATGACCTTGCGGCGCAGGTTGTCGAAGGCCTGGACCACCCCCGGCCGTGGCCCGGGCAGCCGCGGAATCGGGCGAGCACTCCAGGACTGCATGGCCGTCACCTTATCCACGACCAAAGTCGTCCGGCTCAGAAGGGCGGCCACGGGATGGACGGCCACTCGCCACGCGGCCGCGGCATCCGCTTCCGGTTGAGCAGCAGGTCGGCGCGGCGGACGAAGGCCGCGACCTCCCGCTCGGCGAGCAATTCGCCGAGCCGCTCGGGCGCCCCTTCCCGGGCCCGCTGGACCGCGGTCAGCTCGCGCTCGTTCAACTGGGCCCCGGCCCAACCCCAGAGCAGGGTGCGCAGCTTGTGGTCGGTATGGAAGCTGACCCCGTGGTCGACGCCGAAGACCCGCCCACCGCTGCCCAGGATGTGGCCGCCCTTCCGATCGGCATTGTTGATCAGCACGTCGAAGACGGCCAGCAGCCGCAGGTCCGGTACGTCGGCGTGGACCACCGCCACGGGGCGGTCGTAGGCATCCAGCCCCTGGACAGACGGGAACCAGCCCTCCGGCACCTCGGCCGTCGGTACCAGGTCGACCAGCTTCGCCGTCTCCTCCTCGTCGGCGTCCACCCAGGCCTGCAGCGACCCCGGGCCCAACGGACCGTCCCGGAACACCGTTACCGGCACGCAGTCGAACCCGCCGATCCGGGACACCTCGTACGCCGCGACCTCACGGAGCCCCAGCGTGCGGTGGGGGAAGTCCCAGAGCGGGCGCTCACCCTCGACCGGCTTGTAGACACACTCGATCGTCTGGTCAGCGCAGTTCAGCTCGGCCAGGAACGTGGCGTTCGAGGCCTGCAGCAAGCGTCCGGTGACCGTCAGCTCCCCGTCGCGCAGCGGGGCGAGCAAGGCGGGATGGGTCAACAGAGCAGGAAGATCAGCGGAACAGCGGCCGCCGGTAGCCATTGGCCCGCGGGCAGATGTGGCCGCTGGGATCCAGCGGCTGCAGGCAGAACGGGCACGGTGGCCGGCCGGCGGCCACCAGTGCCTGAGCTCGTGCCACGAAGTCGCGGGCGTAGGAGGCCGTGATCTTGACCACGAACACCTCGTCGGCGTCGATCTCCGGGTTCTCCGCCTGTGCCGTCCGTGCGGCCGGGTCGCCCTCGGGCTCCTCCTCGTCGCTGTCCACATTGGAGAACAGCTCGATCACGATCCGGCGGATGCTGGGATCCCAGGCGATGGTCATGGTGCCCACCCGGAATTCCTCGGTGATCGGTGCGTCCAGCGGGTCCACATCGCGCGCGGTGCCGGATGCCGGCGGTACGTCGATGTCACCGGCGCTGCGCCGGACCACCTCGTCGAGCACCTTGTCGAGGTGCTCTGCCAGCACCGACACCTGCTGCTTCTCGCAGGCAACGCTTGTGATCCGGTTTCCCTCCCGGGCCTGGAGGAAGAAGGTCCTCTCACCCGGCTGCCCCACCGTACCGGCCACGAACCGGTCCGGCTGGTCATAGCGGTGCACCAGAATCGCCATGGCCCCCAGCCTAGGTCAGCAGATCTGGTTCACCGATGGTCGGCCGCGCGGTTGCCATAGGTTCCAGAGGTCAGCGTCTGGTACGACTCGGCGACGATCTCGGTGAGCACCTCGAGGTTCACCTGGGCCAGATCCTTGACGTAGAGGCAACCCACACCGGTGCTGTGCGGACCGAGGCGGCCCAGCTGCTCGGCGTACGCGTCCGTGCCGTCGGGGAGGTAGATCGAGGTGGCGGCCTTACGCGGGGAGAAGCTTGCCGCCGGTCCGTCGCCCTCCCGCCCGCTGTCGTAGCGATAGTGGTACCGCCCGAAGCCGATAATCGAGGAGCCCCACATCTGGGCCGGCTCCCCGGTGATCCGGCCCATCACCTCGAGCAGGGTGTCGGCGTCGCGCCGCCGGGTCGGCGACGCAACCTCGTCGAGGCATTCCTGAACTGCGCGATCCATTCCGTCTCTCCTCATCGAGCCGTGTCGGCTGTCCCGAGCCCACCGCCCACCGGGGCGTCCTCGGACGGTTGCCCCCGCCGGCTCCGGGTCTTCTTGCGCGGGGCGAAGACTACGCCGAGGTCCGCCGTGCTGGAGTTGACCGTGAGCACGTACGGTCGGGTCGCCGTATAGCGGATGATCGAGAGTGCGGCAGGGTCGACCACGATGCGCTGGAAGCTGTCCAGGTGCATGCCGAGGGCGTCGGCCAGGATCGCCTTGATCGGATCGCCGTGGGAGACCGCGGCCCAGACTGTGTCCGGCCCGAACTCGGCGGCCAGCCGGTCATTCCACGCCCGCACCGCCCCGACGGCCCGCGCCGACATCTCCGCCAACGACTCACCCCCGGGAAACCGGACCGCGGAGGGTTGATGCTGCACCGCCCCCCACAGCTTGTCCTTGCTCAGGTCGCGGAGCGCCTTGCCCGTCCACTCGCCGTACCCGCATTCGACCAGCCCCTGCTCCACCTGGATCGGGCAGTCCTCGGCCCGGTTGGCGACCAAGGCCTGGGCGGTCTGCCGGCAACGGCGCAGCGGCGAGGTCACGACCGTGTGGAGCGGCACGCCGGCGACCCGGGCGGCCACCTCGGCGGCCTGCTGGTGACCGACCTCGTCCAGCACCACTCCGGAGGACCGGCCGGCCAGCACGCCCGCGGTGTTGGCCGCGGTGCGGCCGTGACGGATCAGCAGGACGGTGGTCATGTGGTATCCGAATCTAGGTGAGATCGGCTCGCTTCGAGGCTCACTGAACGGTAGCGGCCCCGCACGTAGCCGAGCATTCCGTCGGCAGGATCTTCGCCGAGCTCGATGTGGTCGACGATCGCCCGGACCAGCAGGCTCCAGCCCGAGCGATCCGGAACCGATCTGACAAGCACGCCCAGCCAGCCGGGTGCGTCGTCCAGCACCGGACCCCATTCGCTGTCGCGCCAGCGGCCGAGCGTGAATGGACCGCCGGGAGCCGGGGCCACTCCCGCGAACGCATCGGCCAGCGCACGATGCTGCCAGCCCAGCAGGTTGACCGTGAGCGCGCCGCCTGCATCGGACATCAACCGCTCGCCAAGTGCCGAGTCCTCATCCAGCACGCCGACCGCCTCGGCCGGCTCACCGTCGACCAGGAGGAAGGAGGACAGCGTCCACCCGACGCGAGCGGAGCCCGCCCCCGCGGCCCACACGCTTACCGGCGCCGGCATCCGGCCCCGCAGCCGGCGCAGTGGACTCCGCTCCGGTTCGGGGGTCGCGAACGGATGGGTGGAGTGGATGGTCACCGGACCAGTCTGACGTGGGGGCACGACCCCGAATCCTCGAACGGGATATCTCTACCGGTGGCAGTGCGCCCGCCGGCCCCGCGGACCCCTTACGGTGTTCCGGGTGCTCGGGGCGGTACGAGGAGAGGAACCGGTGGCATGGGTTGGCTTGAGGCGTTGGTCCTGGGCGTGGTTCAGGGCTTGACGGAGTTCCTGCCGATCTCGTCCAGCGCACATCAGTCGATCGTCGGCCAGTTCTTCGGCGGTCATGACCCGGGTGCGGCGTTCACCGCGATCACCCAGCTGGGCACGGAAGCCGCGGTGATCATCTTCTTCCGCCGCGACCTCTGGCTGATCATTCGGAGCTGGAGCGGCTCCCTGATCGGCCGGGTGCCCCGGGACGACCCCGAGGCCCGGATGGGTTGGCTGGTGATCATCGGCTCGATTCCGATCGTGGTACTCGGGCTGCTGTTCCAAGACGCCATCGACACCAGCTTGCGGAACCTGTGGATCACAGTGGGCATGCTGGCCGGTGTCGGCGTGGTGATGGGTCTGGTGGACTGGTTCGCCGCCAATCGGCGGCCGCTGGAGTCCTTGACCTGGCGGGATGGCGTGCTGTACGGCCTGGCGCAGTCGCTGGCACTGATCCCAGGCGCCTCCCGGTCGGGAGCGACGATCACGGCCGGGCTGGCCATGGGATACCAGCGGGTGGCGGCGGCCAAGTACTCGTTCCTGCTGGCCATTCCGGCCGTCGTCGGCTCGGGGTTGTTCAAGTTGACCGATATCGCGAACGACCCGGTGGAGCCGGCGTGGGGACCGATTGCGCTGGCCACGGTCGTCTCGTTCGTGATCGGCTACGCGGTCATCGCCTGGCTGTTGCGCTATGTCAGCACGCACAGCTTCCTCCCGTTCGTCATCTATCGGATCGCGCTGGCAGCCGTCGTGGCCGTCTTGCTGCTGATGGGCGTACTCGAGCCGCTGCCCGGAGGTCAGCCGTCGGTGCCATAACGCGGACCGGGCGCCCAACTAGTCCGCGACCCCGGAGGCGTCCAGCGCTTCGGCCGCGAGGGTCAGGGCGTTCAGCTTCTCCTCAACCGAGGCGCCATACGGCGCCAGTGCGCAGGTCGTGACGCCGGAGTCCGCCAGCACCTGAAGCCGCTCGGCGATCCTCGCCCGGTCGCCCAGCAACGACGTCTGGTCGATGAAGTCGAACGGCACCGCCGCTCGGGCGTCCCGCTGCCGTCCGGACAGGAAGAGGTCCTGCACGGTTGCCGCCGCCTCGGCGAACCCCATCCGAACCGCCAGGGCGTGGTAGAAGTTGTGCTCCCGGCTGCCCATCCCGCCGACGTAGAGCGCCGCGTACGCGCGGACCGGATCCGCGCAGGCCCGGGGGTCCGCCCCCACCACCAGCGGAACGGTCGGAACGACGTCGAACCCCTCGAGCGTCTTGCCGATCCGAGCGCGTCCGGCGGCGAGGCGCTGCAACTGCTCCGCGGCGAAGCTCGGGGCGAAGAAGACCCCCAGCCAGCCGTCGACCAACTCGCCGGCCAGCTCCAGGTTCCGCGGACCGATCGCGGCCAGATAGAAGGGGATGTGGTCGCTCACCGGCCGGATGCTGAGCTTCAAAGGCTTGCCGGGACCGTCGGGTAAGGGCAGCTGGTAGTGCTCTCCTGACATCCGGACCGGCTGCCGGGACAACGCCCGATTGACGACGGTGAGGTACTCGCGGGTCCGGGTCAGTGGCTTGTCGAACCGGACTCCGTGCCATCCCTCGGAGACCTGCGGGCCGGAGACGCCGAGCCCCAGCCGGAACCGGCCGCCGGTCAGCACGTCGAGGCTGGCCGCTGTCATCGCGGTCATGGCCGGTGTCCGGGCCG
>JBKPNA010000227.1:0-7017 GCA_046765695.1 Actinomycetota bacterium
AAGCCGTCCTTGTGCCAGAACAGAACGCCCAGATGTGCGCCGTCGTCGTCCGGCGGCACGAGAAAGCCCCCGTACATGTCGGCGTGGCCCCGAGGCTCGAAGCACAAGAACCTCCGCAGGGCCTGGAGGTCGGCGTCAGCGATGGCGAAGACCCGCCATTCGGCCACGGTTTCACCGGGGATCGTTGCCTGCGGCCGCACGATCCGGAACGGCTCCCCCGCCGTGTGATAGTCGACGGTCTCCACTGTGGTCATGATCACCCCATGAACTCCACGCCCTGGGCGAGCGGCAACCGCCCCGAATGTCCACCGTACTGGTGGCGCTCGGGGCTCGGCGATTCAGATGATGTGGATCTCGGTAAGCAGCGCGCCGGTGCTGAACCGGTCCGCGCTGAACGCCGTCGGATCCATGAACGGATCCTTGTCGAGGTAGAGGTCCCGGACGATCTCGCCGACCGCGGGACCTTGCAGGAAGCCGTGGCCCGAGAAGCCGGTGGCGTAGAGCACCCCGGGGACCGCCGCCTTGCCGATCAGGGCGTTGTGGTCGGGGGTGTTCTCGTACAGGCCGGCCCAGCCGCCGACGAGCGGCTGTCCGACCAGAGAGGGCGCAACGACCGCGGCCGCGGCGTCGAAGGCCACGGTCCAGCCGTAGCTGAACTCGCGACAGAAGCCGGGTTCCTCATCGGTGTTGGAGATGCCGAGTAGCAGCCCGTTGCGGTAGTTGTGGAAGTACAGGGTCGTCGACAGGTCGAGGGTGAACGGCACGGTGGGATGAGGCCGGTCCAGCTGCGGAGTGAAGCCGACCTGCCGGCGGATGGCCTGGACGGGCAGGTGTACGCCGAGCATCGCGCCCAGCTTCGCCGACCAGGCACCTGCGGTGATGATCACCGTGCCGGTGCTGATGGATCCCCGCTGGGTCCGGACCTGGTGGGTACCGGTCGGGTCGGTGCCGAGCTGGAGAACCTCGGTGTGTTCGCAGCACACCACCCCGAGCCGGGTAGCTGCCCGCGCGTAGCCTTCGACCACTCGGGCGGGCTCGGCGTATCCGTCCCGGGGTGAGAACGAGGCGCCGAGCAGCGGGCCCTGCTCCAGCATCGGGTTGATCTCACAGGCCTCAGCCGGGGTGACCATGCGGCTGTTGCCGCCGAGCCGGTTCTGCAGCAGCACGCTGGCCTCCACCGCCGCCAGCTCGGCCTCGGACCGGCACAGGAACAGGTAGCCGACCTGCCGGAGGCCGATGTCGACACCGAACCGGTCGGCGAAGGTCTCGTACGCCCGCAAGCTCTGCAGTCCCAGCTCGACGTTGTTCGGGTCGGAGAACGTGGCCCGGACCCCGCCCAAGGGCTTCGCCGACGAGCCCGAGCCGAGGGTGCCTCGTTCGAGCACGACCACATCGGTGACACCGGCCTCGGCGAGGTGGAACGCGATGCTGGCCCCCATGATCCCGCCGCCGACGACGACGACCTCGGCCGTGCCGGGCAGTGGGGTGGCGGTGGTCACCAAAGGAACGACGTGCTCCAGCGGCTCCTCGGAGCGCGGGTCGTCGCTCATCGGAACTCCCTTCCAGTCGTTGCACCCCAAGAATCACCTATGCTCGCGATTATGATCAAGGTCGGCGTGGCACTGCTGCCCGAGATCAATCCGGCGCAGGACCGGCGGTGGGTTCAGGTCGAGGAGTACGGCTTCGCGCACGGGTGGTCGTTGGACCATCTGGCGTGGCGGGCCTTCGCCGACTCAACGTGGTATGCGACCGTCCCAGCTCTGGCCGCCGCTGCACTCACGACCTCCCGGCTGTCGCTCGGCACCTTCGTAGCCTCACCCAACTTCCGGCACCCGGTCCCTTTCGCGAAGGAGCTGATGACGCTCGACGTGATGTCCGCCGGCCGACTGATCGTCGGCGTCGGAGCCGGCGGACCCGGGTTCGACGCCGCCGTGCTGGGACAGCCGCGGCTGTCCGGACGGGAGCGGGCCGATCGGTTCGAGGAGTTCGTCACGCTGCTCGACCGGCTGCTTACGCAACCCTCGACCACCTGGTCCGGCGACTGGTTCTCGGCGGTGGAGGCGCGGACGATCCCTGGGCCGATGCAGCAGCCGCGGCCGCCGCTCGTCGTCGCCGGCAACGGTACGCGGGGGATCCGGCTCGCCCTGAGCACCGGAGACGGCTGGGCAACCAATGGAGTCGTCGAACCACCCGGCGCGGGACAGGGCGGCGAGGAATGGTGGGGCGGGGTGGCTGAGGCCGCCCGTCGACTCGACGACGCCGCTGAACCTGCCGGAGTTCCGGACGGATTTCGCCGGGTGCTCGACATGGCCTTCGGGATGGGCGCCCCACGGTCGCTGGAGCAGATACGGGACCAGCTCGGACGCGCAGCGACGCTGGGTTTCACCGACGCCGTCATCGCCTGGCCCCGCCGGGACGATCCGCTGCGCGGCTCGGAGTCAGTGCTGGCCGAGCTGGGCGCTCTGCTCGTTGACGGCAGCCTCGCGCCGTAGCGCCTGCCGGCCCCGCATCCGGAACCGGTCAGCAACGACAGACTTCGGACCGAAAATCGCGTCGTTCTTGACCGGTTTCGCTCAGGCCCCGACCAGGTGCGACTCCTGGCCACCGACCGGAGCAGGGATCTGCACCGGCCGGCCGATCTCGATGGTGGCACCGGCCCGAGCGCCCTCGGCCACGGCATCGAGCAGGGTGCGCGGAGCCAGGGCGTCCCCGACGAGGGTCACCGGAAGTTCCGGTGCAGCCGTACGCAACGCCTCGCGCAGGCTCGTCTCGCTCCGCCGGCGGCCGGCGACCACGACGACGTCGACCCCCTCTCGGCGCTCCACCTGCTCGGTGTAGATGTTCTGCAGCTCGACGACGTCCAGCGACCCGGTCGGTACCCAAGCCAGGTTTGGCGACTGCACGACACGATCCAGCGCCAGCTGCCGCAGCACGAAGGGCTGCTGGGTCGGGTCGATCAAGAGTCCGACGGTGGTGTGGGTCGTCGCGATCTCGACGGTGCAGCCTGCGGCGACGAGCGCCTCAGCGGCCGTCGGCGCCAGGAACCCGCCTTCGTCGTCGAGGATCAGGGCGCTGGAGATCTCACCCGCCGGCAGGCCGTGCTCGAGGAGTGTGTCGACGTCGAGCAGCGGCGTCCCCGACGCCGGCGCCTCGTCGCGGAGCCGGGAACCTGTGGCCAGGACCACCGCGTCCGGCTGCTCGGCGAGGATGGCCGCGACGTCGGCGGAGGTGCCCAGCCGGATCTCGACGCCCGCGTCGACGGCCTCGTCGCGGAGCCAGTCGACGTACAGCGGCCAGCGCTCCCGACCGCGACGCTCAGCGGCGAGTCGGGCCCGGCCACCGAGGTCAGCACGGCGTTCGAAGACGACGACGTGGTGCCCGCGCAAGGCAGCCCCGCGGGCGGCCTCCAGGCCCGCAACTCCGCCACCCACCACGACGATCCGGCCCGGCTCGGCGGTGGGTGTGAGCTGAGCCAACTCGGGCTCACGGATGGCCGGGTTCACCGAGCACCACATCGGGAGCCCCGTGTAGAGCCGTCCGATGCAGCCCTCGTTGAGGCTGATGCACGGCCGCTTGCGCTCTCCCGCAGCCACCTTTCGCGGCAGGTCCGGGTCGGCGATGATGGCCCGGGTCATGGCGACCAAGTCAACCCCGGCCTCGAGGGCGGCCTCGGCCACTTCCGGCTCGACGTTGCGACCCGCGACGAGCACCGGCACGCCGACGGCCTGCCGGAAGCGAGCAGCTCGCTCGTTGAAGACACCCTCCGGCAGCTGGTCGCCGGGGACGAAGTACGCCGTCGCCAGATGCGTGGCGCCGGTGCCGCCGCTCACGCTGACCAGGTCGACCGCCTCAGACGAGGTCAGGCTGCGCGCGATCTCGATCATGTCGTCCGGTCCTAGTCCGCCGGTCAGGCACTGGTCGGCGGCCATTCGGAACCCGACGATGAAGTCGTCGGACACCGCCGCCCGAACCGCCTCGAGCACCTCCCGGCCGAACCGGGTGCGATTTTCCAGGCTGCCGCCATACACGTCCGTACGGGTGTTGACCTGTGGATCGAAGAACTGCTCGATCAGGTGGCCACCAAAGGAGGTCACCTCAGCGCCGTCCCAGCCGCACTGCTCGAGTCGTCGCGCGGCCGCGGCGAACCTCTCCACGATCGCGGGCAGCTCGTCGGCCTCGAGCGGCACCGGCACCTCGAGGTGTGATCCCTCGGGGAGGTCCGAGGGCGCTCGCAGCGGGACGCCAGAGGTGAGGGAGTTACCCCGGCGCCCCATGTGGGTCATCTGAGACATGCAGAGCGCTCCGTGGCTGTGCACCCCCTCGGCCAGCGCGCGCAGCGCGGGTTCGTTGCGTTCGTCCCACAGGGCGATCGAACCGTACGATGCCTGGGTGGTCGGGTCGACCGACGCGGAGCCGAAGGTCATCACCAGCCCGACGCCGCCGGACGCCTTGCGGACGTGGTAGTCGACCTCGGACTGGGCGATGTGGCCGTCGTGGCTCCAGCCTGTGGCGTGGGGAGTGGACACGATACGGTTTCGAAGCATTCGGCCACGAAGCTCGAAGGGCGACATGAGCAACGGGAACTGGGAGCGGGAGGACATGCGAGCAGTGTGACATGGCACAGGCGCTCTGTCGCCCCCCTGGGTCATCCCGGCGCCGTCCGGACCGACACCGGGCGGGTCGTGTTGCTGATCACGATCTTGGTGGTGGCGGCCAACCTGCGGCCGACCATTACCGCGTTCGGCTCAGTTGTGGGCCTGATCGCCGAGGACACGGGCATGGGAGCCGGAGCACTCGGCCTGCTCGGAGCCGTCCCCGTGCTGGCGTTCGGAGTCGTCTCACCCATCGTCCACCTCGTGACGCGAGTGATGGGGGCAGAACGCGCCGTGCTGGTCTCGACGCTCGTCCTGATCCTGGCGACAGTGGTCCGGTCCCTACCGGGCAGCCTCGCCAACCTGTGGATCGGCACCGTCGTGATGGGCGCCGCGATCGCGGTCGCCAACGTGGTGATTCCTGAGCTGGTGAAGCGGGACTTCCCGACCGACGTCCCCACGGTGACTGGTCTGTACACCACGGTGCTCGGCGCGACGGCGGCCGTAGCGTCTGGGTTGGCACGCCCGATCGCCGATGTCGGCGGCTGGCGGCTGGGGATCGGCGTCTGGGTTGTCCTCAGCGCGGTCGCCGCCCTCGTCTGGCCGCTGCGGATGCGGCGGTCAGTGGCGCATGGGCCGGAGGTGATGGGAAGCGGCCTGCCATTGCGAGGGAGCACGACACGACCTTCGGTGTGGCGGTCGGCAGTGGCCTGGCAGGTGTCGCTGATCATGGCTACCCAGGGACTGACGTACTTCCTGCTGGTCACCTGGCTGCCGTCGATCGAGGTCAGCCTGGGGGTGGATCCCGTGACCGCCGGTTGGCACTTGTTCCTCTACCAGATCGTCGGCATCGTGGCCGGGCTCGGCGTGACCCCGTTCATGCGCGGTCGCCGCGATCACCGAGCCGTCGGGGTCGGGATCAGCCTGCTGCTGATCTCAGGCGTGCTCGGCCTGCTTCTCGCGCCCCAGCTGCTGGTGCTGTGGCTCGTGGTCGCCGGGCTGAGCGGCGGCAGTTCCCTCGTGCTCGCACTGGCTCTCGTGGGTGAGCGCTCGCCCAGTGCCGCCGATACGGGCCGGCTGTCCGGGATGGCACAGAGTGTCGGGTACCTGCTGGCCGCCGCGGGACCGTGGGGCGCCGGGCTGCTGTTCGCGGTCACCGGCAGCTGGACCTACCCGCTGGTCGCCGTGATCGCCGTCGCCGGCGTACAGCTCGTGCTGTCGCTGTTGGCCGGCCGCGACCGGCTCACCCATCACGCCGAGCCCGATGCCGCCTCAACCAGGGCGTGAAGCACTTCACTGATCAGCATTCTCGACACTCCACGGCAGCGGCCACGCCAGGGGCACCGCGACGCGACGGGTCGTTCAGCGGTCTGATTCACCGGTCTTGGTCGTCGACTCCGGCGCGCGGTTTCAGCGGGTGGTTTCCGCCGTAGTCGCGAGTCGGTCTCGGGTGTGGCCCGTGTCGAGCTGGAGCACGATCGTCGCAGCCGAAACGACGCGGGGATCGTGCGAGGCGGTGACGACGGCGCGACCAGCGGCCACCTCCTCTTCGACCACCCGGACGACCCGTTCCACGGAAGACTCATCCTGCTGCGAGGTCGGCTCGTCCAGCAACAGCAACGGCACGGAGCTGATCAGTGCCCGCGCGAGAGCGGCCCGCTGCCGCTCGCCGCCCGAAAGGAGCTGCACCGGCTGGTCGAGCAACCGGGTCAGCGCCAGCCGGTCGGCGAGCTCCTCGATACCGGGCGCCGTGACAACCGGCTTGTCGACAATGGAGTCCATCTGCTCACCGGCGTACCCGCGGATGCCCGCAGTGAGCTGGAGGTTCTCGCGTACGGTGAGCGCCTCCAGCATTGCCGGCCGTTGCGGCAGCAACGCCACCCATCGGCGGCGGTGGTCGGCCCGGGCACCGCGCGACCGGCCGTCCCAGCCGCCGTCGCCCACGGTGACCGTCCCGGCCCACGGCTGCAGCAGCCCGGCGAGCACCGAGATCAGGGTCGACTTGCCGGACCCGGACGGGCCGTTGACGGCGGTCCAGGTCCCGGACCGCAGCTCGATGTCCAGCCGGTCGAGCACCGTCCGGTCGCCGTAACCCGCCGTCAGGCCAGCCACCGTGGCGAGCACCTCATCCGCCGGGTACCGAGGTGCTGGCGGCGACCATGACGGCAGCTCGGGCACGGTGTCAGCCGGAGCTCGGGGGGTGAGCAGAAGACCATCCTCGGTACGGTGTGCCTCGAGAGGGGGGACCGGATCGAGCTCGGGCAGCCGCTCGCGCGGCACCCGGATCCACCCTCGGCTGTCCGGCAGCTGTTCGACAGTCGCTGAGCCCGGCCGCCACTGTTCGGCCGCCCGTCCATCCCGGATCCGTACCGCCCGGTCTGTGAAAGCCACCGCCCGCGGATCGTGGCTGACCAGGATGACGCCA
>JBKPNA010000228.1:0-3683 GCA_046765695.1 Actinomycetota bacterium
GGTCTGCCCCGGCGGGCCGCCCGGATCGCGAGCACCACCAGCACGACCCCGATCAGCACCCGCAGCGGATCGACGAGCAGTGCGAACCCTCCCACCGGGTTCAGCGACAGCCGGGTGGCGGCCCCACCGGGATTCAGCTGCGCCAAGGTCTGGATGACGGCCAGCACGACGATCACCGGCAGCTGGACCAGCACCAGAGCGCTGGCGACGGCGAACCCCACCCGGCCGAGGTCGTCGCCCAGTTCCGACACCACGGGGCGGCCGCCGGTACGGCGGCTCAGCCGCAGCACCAGCGCTCCGATGCCTGCGAACCCGGCCACCACGAACAGGGCCGGCAGGTACGCCACCACGAATCCCTGGTTGACCGGATCTCGGCCGAGCCACTCCCGGACTGCCTGAAAGCTGCGCAACGCCAGCACCACGGCCAGAATGACGAGAGGCCAACGGCGGTGCGCGAAGCGGGTGGCGCTCCGGGTCGCAGCAACCGTGGCGCGAACGGTAACGTCGGCGACGGACGCGCCGGCGACGACGGCTGCCGGCAGCGCCAGATAGCCCAGCAGTGACGCCGTCTGCTGCAGCAGCTGGGCCGGCACCTCGAAGCCGAACCGCTTCGCCTCCCGAGCCTCGGCGACGCCGATCGCCATCGCGGCGCCAACCAGGACCCAGCTGATTGCGAACTCCCACCAGGCGAATCGGCGGCGCCAACGAAGGATCACGAAGACCACGAGCCCGACCATGGTAAGCGCCGCTCCGAGCAGCCAGCCGGACCGGCCGCTCAGGCCGGTGCTGCGCAGCGACCACGTCCCGGCGACGATCAGCGCAATGAGCAGGCCCAGGATCTTCACCCACCAAGGGCCGTGCAGCGCTGCCGTCAGGAACGACGCCGCACCGAACGACAGCAGCACCACCAGCGGCCAGACCGCCCCGCTGGGCAGACCGACTGTCTGCATGCCCGACATGATCAAGGTGCTCTCGCGCCGAATCAGACCCGACAGGATGACCGCCAGGCCCGCCACCGCGTACACCGCGTATCCCGCCACGACCAGAGCCGAAAGGCCGTACGGCCACTGCAGGTTGCGCAAGCGCCCGGCACCGACCGGCTCGACCACGGTCTGTCGCAGCACCGCGGCAAGGAAGCGGACCAGCCGGGTGTCGCCGAGCCGACGGCCGCCAACGGTGGTGCCAACGGCGGCGGGCGCCTCGATGCTCATCGTTCCCAGCCCGAGAAGGTCCAGTCGTTGTTGAACAGCAGCACGCCCTGCGGAGTGCCGACGGCCGGACGGTCCTGCACGGCCAGCGTCAGGCTGGGCAGGCTCCAGCGGCGGCCCACCATACCGGTGGGGTCCACGAGCTCCGCCTCGCGGGCGCCCCAGCCGACCATCCGGTCGGTGGCAACGGTAAGCCGCAGATAACCGGGCAGTCGCGCGGTCAGCTGTCCCGCCTGGTCCAGCAGCACGGTGGCACTCTCCGTCGCCACAACGAGCCGGTCGCCGAATGGTGCCAGTTCGGTGAACGTGCCGACGAACGGCCGCAGCCAGCGCCGCTTGCCGGTGGCCGGGTCAAGGCCGTGAGCGGTCTGGTCCTGCAGCACCACCACCGTGTCTCCGACGAACCCGGCGCCGAGTCCCTCCAGCTCCGCGGTCCACCTCCGGTCGCCGGTGGCCTGGTCGAGCGCCGTCACCGTGCCACCCCGGTCCATGACCACGACCAGGCCCTTGCCGACAGCCGGGGCCACGGTGACATCCGACCCGAGCCCGCGCTGCCAAGCCAGCGCACCGGTGGCAATGGTCAGCCTGCGAACCTCCCCCGCCAGGTCGACCACCACCAGGTCGGTGTCGGAAACGCGCACCATCGCTGCCGGCGCGATCTCGGTAAGGTCGAGCTGCCACAGCCGGATACCGAGGTCGGAGTACGCCACCAGCTGCCGGGCGCTGGTCGCCACGACGATCACGTCACCGAACGCCTGCAGTGTGAGGATCTCCCCCGGCACGTGGCTGCGCCACGCCGACACCCACTCGGTGGGGGTTTTCGGCGTGATGGCGATCAGGTCGTTCAGCGAGCTGGTGGCTCGGACCACCAGGCCGGAGTCGGTGCGGACCGGGGTCAGCTGCTTGGGACTGCCGCTCATCGGACCCTTCCCGAAGGTCGGGTCAACCGAGATCGTGTCGTACGCCTTGGGCGCCCAGCGGTCCGGCGCCGTCCAGTGCAGCGGTGGGGAGGTGGTGGTCCGCAGCTGCGGCGTCGGACCGGTGCCGAGCGAGGTCATGGTGACCACGTCCCCGACCCTCTCGCTCGCCTGCACCATGCCCCGGCCTGGACACCATATGCGTTCCAGGTTCGCCAACGGGCCGCGCTGCCCCTGCTTGGACAGGTACTGCACCTCGCCGGTCACGCGCAGGCAGTCGTCGCGGGCCTCGGCCCGGAATGCGCTGCGGTAGTCCAGCACGTCGCCGGCCGAACCGGACCCGCTCCACGCCGATCCGGCCCAGACGTCTGCGGGCAGCTCGACCAGCGCCGGCCGATACACATATCCCACGCCCGGCCGGCTCTCCCCCAGCAGCTCGACGCCTGAGTTGACGCGATACATCCGTGTCGTCGGGTACGGCGCGGCGGGGTCGTTGTACACGGTGCTCACGGTCCGCCAGATCCGGACTTTGTCGCGCTGCTCGTAGGTTTCCGCGAGCATCTGGGTGCCGAACATGGTGTCGGTGCTCAACAGGCCCGTCGTGCCGCTGAACAAGGCCGACTCCGTGACCTGATAGCTCACCTCGGTCTTGCCTTCGCGGCTCGTCTCCACCGTCTCGTACGCCGCCGCGCCGTCGGGGGGCAGAAACGCCGTCGCAGCCGTCCGCGACGGGCCGAGGCCGACGGTGTTGCCGGCGTAAGTCGCTCCGCCGATCAGCGCGCCGATCACGGTGAGCACCACCAGCGGCACCCACCAGCGTCGCCCGGGCTCGGGGGGTGCCCAGCTGGGATCGACCGCCGAACCAGCCAGCGGGTCCTCGGGCAACCGGGACCAGTCCTGCACCGGGAACGGCGACCAGGGCTGGTCCTCGACGCGGGACATGGGCTCAATCCTGCCAAGCTGACGCCGGCGAATCGTTCAGAAGCGGCGGTTGGCGAGCACCGGGATGGCCTGCCGCGCCTCGGTGATCTCGGCCAGATCCAGGTCGGAGGTCAACAGCCCGGGCTCGGGGCCCAGTTCACCGACCACGTCGCCACGAGGCGAGATCAGGGCGCTATGGCCTACCCCGCCCGGCGCGCCGGGGTGTGGCTGCAGTCCGACCGTCGTCGGATCGGCCTGGCCGGCAGCCAGCACGAACGTTGTGCTGTCCAGCGCCCGCGCGCGGGTGAGCAGCTGCCACTGGCCGACCTTGCCCGGCCCGGCTGCCCAGGAGGCGGCCACGCAGATCAGCTGGGCACCCAGGTCGGCCAGCCGGGTGTAGAGGCCGGGAAACCGCACGTCGTAGCAGGTGGTCAGGCCGACCTCGACACCGTCGACGGTGACCAGCACCGGCTCGCTGCCGGCTGCCACGGTGGCCGACTCGCGGAAGCCGAACGCATCGAAGAGATGGATCTTGTGATAGCTCGCGTCGACCGCACCGCCCACGGCCCGTAGCGTGTTGTAGACCCGGCCGTCCTCGGCCGGGGTGAACATGCCGGCCGCGACCACGATCCCATGC
>JBKPNA010000229.1:0-23084 GCA_046765695.1 Actinomycetota bacterium
GGTCAACGAGGGAGAGGGCGACTTCGCCGTGCTGTCGCAGCGAATCCTCGCCGGCTACGGCTTCCGCACTGCCCGGGCTGCTCACGAGGAGGTCGCGGCGCTGACCGGACGGGAGGTGATCAGCCTTGAGCTGGTGGACCCGCATCTCTACCACCTGGACGTCGCCTTGGCCGTGCTCGACGACGAGCGGGATCATCTGGCGTACTACCCGGCGGCCTTCAGTCCGGCGAGCCGCCGAGTTCTGGCCGAGAAGTTCCCGGACGCGATTCTTGCCACCAGGCGCGACGCGTACGCCTTCGGGCTCAACTGCGTCAGCGACGGGCACAACGTGTTCCTGCCCGGCGGCGCCGCCCACCTGCGCGCCGCGATCGCCGCGGCGGGTTACCGGCCGATCTCGATCGATCTGAGCGAACTGGCCAAGGGTGGCGGCAGTGTCAAGTGCTGTACCCAGGAGATCCGAACCGAACAGAAAGTGGAGCGACGATGACTGTTGTGGACGCCGCCACGCGCACCGACGAGCTGCTGGCGCGCGAGGCCGGCCGGGTGGCGCACAACTACCACCCGCTGGACGTCGTAGTAGCCAGCGGATCCGGCGCGGTGCTCACCGATGTCGACGGCACGGAGTACCTGGACTTCCTGGCCGCGTACTCCGCCACCAACTTCGGTCATCGCCACCCGGCTCTGCTGGCCGCCGCGCGGCAGCAGCTGGACCGGGTCACCCTGACGTCCCGGGCATTCCACCATGACCAGCTCGGCCCGTTCGCCGATGCTCTGGCCCGGCTGATCGGCAAGGACATGGTGCTGCCGATGAACACCGGCGCAGAAGCGGTGGAGTCGGCGATCAAGGTCGCCCGGGCCTGGGGATACCTGGTCAAGGGTGTGCCCGAGGGCCGCGCCAAGATCCTCGTCGCGGACGGCAACTTCCACGGGCGGACCACGACGATCATCAGCTTTTCCGACGACCCGCTGGCCCACGACCACTTCGGCCCCTACACCCCCGGCTTCGTGACCGTGCCCTATGGCGACCTCGGTGCGCTCCGCGCGGCGATCGATGAGGACGTGGTGGCGGTGCTGCTCGAGCCGATCCAGGGCGAGTCTGGCGTACGCATCCCTCCACCGGGATACCTGTCGGGCGTACGCGAGCTGACCGCCGAGCACCGAGTGCTGTTCATCGCCGACGAGATCCAGTCCGGCCTCGGCCGCACCGGCCGGACTCTGGCCTGCGAGCACGAGGACGTGGTCGCCGACGTCTACCTGCTCGGCAAGGCACTGGGTGGCGGAATCGTGCCGGTGTCGGCGGTGGTGGCCGATGCGGACGTGGTGGGGGTGCTGCAGCCCGGCACCCACGGCAGCACCTTCGGCGGCAACCCGCTCGCCTGCGCGGTCGGTCGAGCCGTGGTCGACCTGTTGGAGACTGGGGAGTACCAACGCCGGGCGGCAAGCCTGGGAATCAGGATGCGGCAGCGCCTCGACACGCTGGTCGGCCGGGGTGTGCTGGCAGTCCGCTCCCGCGGGCTGTGGGCCGGCGTGGACATCGACCCGGCCCTCGGCACCGGCCGCCAGCTGTGCGAGGCACTGGCCCAACGCCGCGTACTGGCCAAGGACACCCACGGATCGACCATCCGGCTGGCGCCGCCGATCGTGATCACCGAGGCGCAGCTGGACCACGGCCTCGACCAGCTGGAGCTGGCGCTGGGGTCGCTTCGCTAACCGGCGTGCGAACGCCGTCGGTCGGCGTCAAGATGAACAGGTGACCGACGACCATGCGGACGCAAATCGGCTCTCTGCCGCATCCTTGCGCGCCGGCGACCCCACCGGCTGGTTCGAGAAGCTGTACGCGGCGGCTGGCGAAGGGCAGGCGGTGGTGCCATGGGACCGCCGGGCGCCGAATCCGCTCCTGGTCGAGTGGGCAGCAGCCCAGCCGGCACCCGGCGCCGCCCATCGCGCGCTGGTGGTCGGCTGTGGACTGGGTGAGGACGCCGCCCACCTGTCGCGGCTCGGGTGGGGCGTCACCGCGTTCGATGTCTCTCCGTCGGCGATCACCGCCGCACGCCGCCGGTTTCCCACCGTCCCGGCCGACTTCCGGGTCGCTGACCTGTTGAATCCGCCGGAGGAGTGGACCGGACGCTTCAACCTGGTGCTGGAGAGCCTGACGACGCAGTCGCTACCGGTGCGGCTGCGGCCGACGGTGACTCGGCACGTGCGCCGGTTCGTCGCCCCGGGCGGCACTCTGCTGGTGCTGACGGTCGCCGAGGATGAGCACTCCTCGAGCGGGCCGCCGTGGCCGCTGACCCGGCAGGAGGTCGAGGCCTTCGCAGGCGAGGGACTGCGCTGCGTGGCCATCGAAGAACTGCGCACGCCACCGGACCTTCGCTGGTGGCGTGCGCAGTTCGAGCGAGCTGACTAGCGTCTGCGGGGCTTCAAGTCGGGTCGTCCCCGTGGCTGTCAACTCCCCCCGGAGGGGTCAGTCACGGGCGTCGTCGCGGACGTCCTCCCAGGCTTCCTTGGCCTCGCCGATGGCCTGTTCCGTCTTGCCCTCGGCCTGGTCTCCGACACCCTCGGCCTGCAGGTCGCGATTGTCGGTCGCATCGCCGACGTTCTCCTTGACCTTGCCGCTCAGCTCGTCGGCCTTGCCTTCGAGCTTGTCTCCGAAACCACCCATAGCTCCACATCCTCCCTTGGACGGTGCCCGACGGGTTCGGTCACCTTCGTGAACTAGGATTCTTGGCAACGAACTGCATTCGTTTACGCCGTCTGTTCAATGTAGGCCACGGGGGTTTACGTTGTAAACAGTGTGGCGGGGTCGTACAGCCACTCAGTGGACGCCCAGTCACGCGCGCATTCTTGAGGAGGTGGCGGATGACCGAGGATGTGGCCGGCGGGGTGACGACCGGCAAGCTGGCCGGCAACGCCCCGCCCCTGCCCGGTGCCGCGACTCCCGGCGTGCCCCTGAATCGCCGGCCACTGGGCCGCGACCAGATCCTGCGTGAGGCAGTGCGGCTGATCGACGCGGAAGGTCGGGAACGTCTGACCATGCGCCGGCTCGGCAGCGAGCTCGGTGTCGAGGCGATGGCCCTGTACCGCTACATCCCGGGCCGGGAGCAGCTGCTGGACGGAGTGGTCGAGTACGTGATGAACGAGCTGTACCACCAGACCATGACCCAGGAGCTGCCCGGATCCTGGCAGGAGTACCTGCAGCGGATGGCCCATGGCGTACGCGCCATCTGCACCGCACACCCCAGGGTGTTCCCGCTGGTCGCCACCCGCCCGCCGGCCGCTCCATGGCTCCGGCCCCCACTGCGCAGCCTCCGCTGGGTGGAGAGCTTCCTCAGTTCGCTGCAGCGTTTCGGGTTCAGCGACGACAAGAGCGTACGGGTCTACCGGGCGTTCTCCACCTTCCTGCTCGGCCACCTGTTGCTCGAGTCGGCAACCGTCGACGTCGATGCAGATGTCGCGCTCGACGAGGACATCGAGTTCTTCGAGACCAACGACCTGTCGCAATACCCCAGACTGATGGAACTGGAGCCAGAGTTGCAGCAGGACGGCTACGACGTGGAGTTCGAGGACGCACTGGAAGAACTCCTCAACCGGATCGAGGTCGTCTTCGACTGAGGGAGAGAGATGACCGTAGGGTCTGAAAACCGCCCTTCGAACGATTCCGATGTCGACCCCTCCGACGGTCGCAACGAGACGCTCAACGAGCGGATGGACCGCAACTGGAACGAGATGCTCCAGGAGCTCCGGGTGACCCAGACCGGCACCCAGATCATCACCGGTTTCCTGCTGGCCATCGCGTTCCAGAACCGCTTCGCCGAGCTGGACCAGTTCCAGGAAGCGGTCTACCTCGGTCTGGTGCTGGCTGCAGTGCTCACCACTGCTCTTGGCTTGGCGCCGGTCAACCTGCACCGGGTGCTGTTCCGCAAGCACGCCAAGTACGCCGTGGTGCAGATCGCGCATGTGCTGCTGCGGATCACCCTCGTGGGCGTGGGAATCATCCTCACGGGCACCGTGCTGCTGATCTTCGATGTCGTCGTGGGCCGGTTGGCCGCGATCGTCGCGGCGGCGGTCGTCGCCGCGGTGCTGGTGGCGATCGCCGCCTTGCCGCACGTGCTGCGGAACACCCGAGTCGCCCGGCCGAACGCCGGCAACGACTAGTGCCCTAGTGCCCTAGCGGCCGGCGAGCTCCAGCACGTCGATGATGAAGTCGCGGTCGTCGTGCTGCACGACGTGGTGCCAACCACGCGGTTCCAGGTCACCGACCACTTCCTCCTGCACCTGCTCACCGCTGACGTAGCCGTATCCGGCGAGCGGTTGGTGCCGATAGTGCACGGCCACCAGTTCGGCCTTCTCGGCCGCGGCAGCATGCAGTACCTGCAGCGTGTCCCGGCGGCCCTGCTCGGACAAGTAGAAGGCGAACTCGCTGACCACGATCAGGTCGAACGGTTCGATCTCGCTCGGCGGCGCCTGCGGTTGGGTCAGCTGCCGCACCTCGACATTGCCACAGCCGCTGCACCGGCGCCGGGTGAGGTGCACCGCCTGGGGAGACGCGTCCGACGCAAGCACGCGCTCCGCACGCGGCGCCAGCCGGGCCGCCATCTCACCGATGCCACAGGCGGGGTCCCAGACTGCGACGTAGGACGGTTTGGTCAGGCAGTCCAGCACCAGCCCGAGTTTCCGTTGCTCGTAAAAGGTGGAGCGCACGTGGAATGGGTCGGGGTCCCCCTCGTACAGCGCGTCGAAATCAGGAACTTTGACCATGTGCCGGCCTCAACTTCTTCGACTGTAGGTCTGGAACAGACTAAGGGGTCTGCGCAAACCGGCCGCGCCGCCCAACCCCGGGCCCGCGCCAGCAAACCCAACTTCGCTGCCTCAGTAGTGGCAGCGACGTACGAGTACAGGCAGCTAAGTGGGATTAGGGAGCGGCAAAGCTGGCTGATCCACCGGCAGGGTCAGCCGGAACAGGGCCCCGGGGCCTCCCGGGTCGATGCAGACCAGGTCGCCACCGTGCGCGCGGGCGTAGCCGCGGGCGATGGCCAGGCCGAGACCGGAGCCCCCCGCGTCCTGGGCGCGGCTGTGATCGAGACGAACCAGCCGCTCGAAGATCCGCTCCCGCTCGCTAGGCGGCACGCCGGGTCCGGAATCCCACACCTCCACGACTGCGAAGCCGTCCCGCTGGAAGACGTTCAGGTGAATCCGGCCCTGCGGCCCCGCTGCGCGCACCGCGTTCTGCAGCAGGTTGCGCAGGATCCCGCTGACCTGCCCGGGGTCGGCCGTCACCACGACGTCGTCCCCGCTCGTGGTCACGGTCGTCTCCGGCTGCAGCAGCCGCACCCGGTCGAGCTCGGCGTACGCCAGGTGGCGCAAGGAGACCGGGGCGAGGTCGAGCTCGACCCCGGCGTCCAGCCTGGCTGCGGCGAGCAGGTCGGAGATCAACGTGCCCGCCCGCTGGGCCTCCCGGACCAGCAGCGACTGCAGCCTCTCCCGGTCGGCGACCGGCAGCTGGTCGCCGTGGTGCAGCAGGGTCTCCGCCGCAGCCAGCACGCCGGTGATCGGGGTACGCAGCTCATGCGCCGCGTCGGCCAGAAAGGCCCGGGTACGCTCCTCGGCCTGCCGGGCCCGCGACTCTGCTCCCTCGAGCTCGTCCAGCATCTCGTCGAACGCTCGTGCGGTCTGACCGATCTCGGTGTCCGTGCGGGTGGGAGCCAGCCGGCGGCCCCGGTTGCCCTCGGCGATGGATTTGGCCAGCGCGGCCATCGAGTCCAGCGGCCGCAACGCGACCCTCACGGCCCACGTCACCAACATCGCGCTGACCAGCAGCGCGACCATGCTGGTGACCAGCAGGATGCGACGCAGTCGCTGCCGCGCCCCGGTCACCATGGCGGTGTCGATCGTCAGGGTCAGCTCGGCCCCGTCGACCCGGGTCGGTGCGTTCAGCGTGACGGTGCTGCTCTTGATCAGCAGGCCGGTCGGCGGCGGGCTACCGAAACTTGTCCCGCTGCGCAGCACCAGGTATGCGCGTACGCCCTCGGTCTCCGTCCGGTTGACGATCTGCTGGGGCCCGACACCAGCCCGGGCCAGCTGCCGGGCCAGTTGCACCCGGCTCTCCAGCAGCGCGTCCAGGCTGCGGTTGGACTGGGCGACGAAGATCGCGTTCACGACCACGCTCAGCAGCACCAGCATGATCCCGAGGACGACGATCACCGCCGTGGTGACCCGGAGTCGCAGCGACACGGTGTTCAGCTGAGCCGTGCTGCCCGTCCGGCCGGGATTGCTCATGGCTCGACGCCGAGCAGGTAGCCCCGGCCCCGTACGGTGTGCACCAACCGGGTGCGGCCGCCGGCCTCGAGCTTGCGGCGGAGCGAGGAGATGTGCACCTCGACGACGTTCTCGTCGAACCCGTCGTAACCCCAGATCGCGGTCAGGATCTGCGTCTTGCTGACAACCCGCTCGCGATGAGCCGCGAGGTAGCCGAGCAGCCGCCGCTCGGTCTCGGTCAGCTCAAGTGACGTCCCGCCGCGCTGCACCGAGGTGGCGTCGTCGTTGATCACCAGGTCGCCGATCGAGATCGAACCGCCGCCGGGACGGGTACGCCGCAGCACGGCATGCACCCTGGCCACCAACTCCGCCATCGCGAACGGCTTGACCAGGTAGTCGTCGGCGCCGGAGGTGAGCCCGCGCAGCCGGTCGGCCAGCGTGTCCTTGGCGGTCAGCATCAGCACCGCTGCCGTGCTGATCCTGCGAACGACGCCGAGCAGGGTGAAGCCGTCCCGGCCGGGCAGCATCACGTCCAGGATCACCAGGTCGGGGGCGAAGCCCGGCAGCCGGTGCTCCAGATCGTTGCCGTCGGCCGCGCCGTCCACCGTGAACCCGTGCGCGGTCAACGCCGTGAGCACCGGCAGCCGGATGGCGTCGCTGTCCTCCACCAGCAGGATACGGGCGGCCGTCACGGGCCAATTCTTCCCTGCCGCGTCGGTCCTGGCAGCGGGCAATACGCTGACCTTCATGGGATCTTCAGCGTCGAAGCGAGTAGCGATCCTGGGCGCCGGATTCATCGGGGGCGTGCACAGACGGGCCGCCCTGCTGGCCGGCGCAACGGTGGTCGGGGTGATGGCATCCAGTGCCGAACGTTCCCGCGCAGTGGCGGAGTCCTGGGGGGTGGAGCAGGGCTACGCCGATCTCGACGAGGTCGCCGCCGCCGACGCGGAGATCGTGCACATCTGCACCCCGAACGCCTCCCATGTGCCGTACGCCGTCGCCCTGATGGAGGCCGGCAAGCATGTGCTGTGCGAGAAGCCGCTCGGCACCGGGCTCGCGGATGCGCAGCGGGCGTACGAGGTCGCCGAGCGGACCGGTGTGGTCAACACGATGCCGTTCGCCTACCGCTTCCATCCCATGGCCCGCGAGATGCGGGCTCGGGTGCAGGGTGCGGAGTTCGGTGCAGTCAACCTGATCCACGGCAGCTACCTGCAGGACTGGCTGCTCGACCCTCGAGCGACCAGCTGGCGGGTCGATCCCAAGGCCGGCGGCCCGTCGCGGGCTTTCGGCGACATCGGTTCGCACTGGTGCGACCTGGCCGAGTGGGTCACCGGCGACCGCATCGCCCGGCTGGCGGCCACCACCTCGATCACCATCAAGCAGCGTCCCGCGGAGACTTCGGCGACCTTCGGTGGGGCTCGGTCCGATGCTCCACTGGTCGACGTGGAGACCGAGGACAGCGCTTTGATCCTGTTCCGCACCGTCGGCGACGTCGCGGGCTCGGCGGTGATCAGCCAGCTCAGCGCCGGGCGTAAGAACCGGCTCTGGCTCGAGGTCGACGGCATGCAGGCGAGTGCGGTCTTCGACCAGGAGCAGCCCGAGCAGCTGTGGATCGGCGCCGCTGAGGAGGCACACCTGCTGGTCCGCGACCCGACGCAGGGCTCGACCGAGCAGCGCCGGCTGTCGCAGCTGCCGGCGGGGCATCCGCAGGGCTACGCGCAGGCCTTCGAGGCCTACGTCGCCGACTCGTACGCTGCCGTGGACGCCGCGGAGGGACGCGGGCAGGTCCCCGACGGCCTGCCGACGTTTGCCGACGGTCTACGGGCGGCGACGATCTGCGACGCCATGCTCCGCTCGGCGGCGACCGGGGAGTGGGTGACGGTCGACTGACGAGCTACGTACGCCGGCTGGCCGACGGGGTCGGTGAGCTGGCGGAGCTGGGCGGCAAAGGCGCCTCGCTGGTCCGGCTGGCGGCGGCCGGGCTCCCGGTACCGGGGGGCTTCTGCGTCACCACCGCCGCGCACCGCGCCTTCACCGCTCGTGGCCGGATGCCGGAGCAGGTCGCCTCGGAGGTGATCGAGGCCTACCACCGAATGGGCTCGCCCGCGGTCGCCGTACGCTCCTCCGCCACCGCGGAGGACCTGCCGGACGCCTCGTTCGCCGGCCAGCAGGACTCCTTTCTCAACGTCACGGGCGATGACCGGCTGCTGGACGCGGTCTGCCGTTGCTGGGCCTCCCTGGGCAACGAGCGGGCGGTGGCCTACCGCCGGGAGCGCGGGATCGACGCGGGTGAGCTCGCCATGGCCGTCGTGGTGCAGCGGCTGGTCGACGCCGACGCCGCGGGAGTTCTGTTCACCGCCGACCCGGTCACCGGGGACCCGAGCTGGATCGAGATCAATGCCGGTTGGGGACTCGGTGAGGCGGTGGTCGGCGGTGAGGTCACCCCCGATACCTTCACCGTCGCCCGCAGCTCCGGCCGGGTGGTGCGCCGGATGGTCAACTCCAAGAGGGTCATGACGGTGGCCACCTCCGATGGCACTCTCGACGTGCCGGTTCCGGTCGATCGCTGGAGTCAGCCCAGCCTGACCCGTGGTCAAGCGAGCAAGCTCGCGGCGCTGGGGTTGCGGATCGAGGAGCTCTACGGCACCCCGGTGGATATGGAATGGTGCCGCGACGGCTCCGAGCTGTTCATCCTGCAGGCCCGGCCGATCACGACCGGCCCGCCGACCCGCGATCCGTGGAACGACAGCCGGTCGGGGGACTTCCTGTGGACCAACACCAATGTGGGTGAGGCGATCCCGGACGTGATGACGCCACTCACCTGGTCCATGGTGCAGGTCTTCCTGTCCGACGCCATGGCGACCGCGTCCATCCCGCCCTACCTGGGTTACGGCCGGATCGGGGGACGGATCTATCTGAACGTCAGCGTCATGAGCAGCCTGTCCCAGGCGGCCGGGGTGAGCGAGCAGCGCTTCCGCAACCTGACCGAGGAGGTGTTCGGGACGCTGCCCGACGATGTGGAGATCCCGCCGATCCGGGCGGGCAGACTGGAGATCCTACGGGCGATCGTGCCGATGGCCGTGCACGTGATCGGCGAGGCTCGCCGGGACGCCAGGGTGCTCGACGCGTACCTGGCAGCGCACCCGGAACTCTGCGACCGGCGGCGGGCGGAGATCGAGGCGATCGAGGCCGGCCCCGATCTGGCCCAGTTCTGGACCGATGTGCTCGACCCGGAGTTCAACAAGATCAGCTGGATGCTCTCCGCAGCCACCCGGTCCAGCGGTGCGTCGTTCGTCACCACCCGAAAGCGGCTGCAACGGCTGCTGGGAGAGGCCGGCGCGAACGCCCTGACCTCCGGGCTCGGCGGGGAGGATGGCGAGCTGGCCAGTCTTGGTCTGCTGGACGGGCTGGACCTGCTGGCTCGCGGGGAGATCGATCGGGACAGCTTCAACCGTCGCTTCGGCCATCGCGGGCCACACGAGTTCGAGATCTCCACCCCCCGGCCCGCCGAGGACTCCGACTGGATCGACAAGCAGCTGGCCGCCCGAAGCGACGGGGCTGGTCCGGGATACCGCGAGCTGCTCGCCGGCCAGCAGCGCAGGCGGAACGAGGCCTGGGTGGATCTGGAGCGGCGTCACCCGTGGCAGGCCCGTGTGCTGCACCGCCAGCTTGCGGGTTGGGCGAAGATCGCGCGGGACCGGGAGCGGGCCCGGACCGAGGTGATCCGCTACCTCTGGGTGCTGCGGACCTACGCCCTGCGCGCCGGTGAGCTGACCGGGCTGGGGTCCGACATCTTCTTCCTGGACGCGGCCGAGGTGGTCCGCGCCCTGTGGGGGGAGACCATAAGCCCGGCCGTCGTTCGGCAGCGGCGGGCGGCGTACCAGGGGTACTGCGGACTGCCGAACTACCCGGCGCTGATCCGCGGGCACTTCGACCCTTACGCCTGGGCGGCGGATCCGGATCGGCGCTCGGATCGTTGGATCCAGGGCGAGAACGGCCCGGCCGGTGCGGCGGTCCGGGGCTTCCCAGGCTCCGCCGGGGTGGTGGAGGGGCCGGTCCGGGTGCTGCAGCAGGCGGGCGACGGCGATCAGGTGCGGCGCGGCGACGTACTGGTGACCACGGTCACGAATGTGGGCTGGACCCCGCTGTTCCCGCGACTTGGGGCAGTCGTCACCGACGTCGGCGCCCCGCTGTCCCACGCCGCGATCGTGGCTCGGGAGCTGGGAATCCCAGCCGTGGTCGGCTGCGGCAACGCGACCATGCTGCTGCACACCGGCGACCGGGTCCGGGTCGACGGCTCGGCCGGCACGGTCGAGGTTCTCTCGTGACCTGGGATCTGGCCCGGCCGGTGGAACAGGTGGCACCGGATCTGTTGGGTGCGGTGCTGCGACACGGCGAGGTGGCCGTGCGGCTGACCGAGGTTGAGGCGTACGACGGGGCAGCAGATCCGGCCTCGCACGCCTTCCGCGGGCGTACGCCGCGGAACGAGGTGATGTTCGGGCCACCCGGGCACCTCTATGTCTATTTCAGCTACGGCATGCACTGGGCAGCGAACATCATCTGCGGACCGGAGGGGGCTGCGTCCGGCGTGCTGCTCCGGGCTGGTGAGGTGGTCGACGGGCTCGAGGCGGCGAGGTCGCGGCGCGGTGCGGCGAGCGAGCGAGACCTGGCCCGGGGACCGGGGCGGCTGACCCAGGCTCTGGGCATCCGCAGGGAGCACTGGGGTGTGTGCGTGCTCGACGGCGGGCAGATCCGGCTGGAGCCGGGTGAGGCACCGGAGAGCGTCAGCTCCGGACCGCGGGTGGGGGTGTCGGCCGAGGCCGACCGGCCCTGGCGGTTCTGGGTCACCGGCAGTCGGTTCGTCTCGGACTACAAGCGCCATCCGCGGGCGCCGCTGACCCGCTGATCGCGTTAGGCCGGCGCGACCTGAATGCCGGCGAGGGTCTCCCGGTCGGCCACCAGGAAGATCTCGGTGATCAGCCCGTCGACGGTCGTGAAGGCGAAGGCCACCCGGGTCCTGCCGTCCACCTGCCACGCCGCCCCGGGCACTCCGTCCACCAGCGCGAGCCGGGCGTGCTGGGCCCGGCCGCTGAACGTCTCGGCCACCGCCCGCGGCCCGCGAACCTCGGCGATCCCACCCATCCGGACCACCGCTGCATCGGCGCGCAGCACCACCTCCGGATCCAGCAGTTCCAGCAACCGGTCGAACTCACCCTCCCTGGACGCCGCCAGGAACGCCTCCACCACCTCCCGCTGCCGGCTGCGGTCGGCGGCCGACGCCGGACCGGCGCCCCGCACGCGCCGCCTGGCCCGGCTCGCCAGCTGCCGGGCCGCCGTGGGAGTACGCCCGACGATCGGGCCGATCTCCTCGAACGGAACCGCGAACAGGTCGTGCAAGACGAAGGCCAGCCGCTCTGCCGGGGTCAAGGTGTCCAGCACCACCAGCAGTGCCGGTCCGACCGCATCGGCGAGCAGCACCTCGGTCTCCGGGTCGATCGCCTCGGCGGAGATGGCACCGTCCAGCGGCTCCTCGGGCCGGCTGGTCCGCGCGCGCAGCTGGTCCAGGCAGATCCGTGCGACCACGGTGGTCAGCCAGCCGCCCAGGTTGTCCACCTGCTCGTGGTCGGATCGGCTGAGCCGGATCCAGGCCTCCTGCACCGCATCCTCGGCCTCGCTCGCCGAACCGAGCATCCGAAACGCCACCGACCTCAGGTGCTCCCGGTGGCCGGTGAACCGCTCGGCCAGCCAGTCGTCGTTCGTCATCGGTCACATCCTTCGTCATTGTTCCGTCATGATGTTGACGAACCCAACGACCGAGAGGTGACAAGCATGAACGCAATCATCTATCCCGTCCGCGACCGAGCCCGGGCCAAGGAGCTGTACGCCGCCTGGCTCGGTGTCGAACCATACGTGGACTCCGCCTACTACGTCGGCTTCCGGGTCGGCGACCACGAGGTAGGGCTGGATCCCCACGGGTTCGACCAGGGCCTGACCGGACCTGTCGGCTACATCGACGTGTCGGACATCGAGGGGGCGCTGTCGCGGCTGGAGGCCGCCGGCGCCACCCGCAAGGATGACCCTCATGACGTCGGCGGGGGAATGCTCATCGCGACGGTGACCGACCCCGACGGCCACGTGATCGGACTGCGCCAGGGCTGAGTTCAGTCCAGGGGCTGCAGCGAGCGCAGCACCGAGGGGATGTACTCCGCCATGGTGGGGTGGATCGGCAGCATGTCGCGCACCGCCGGGTAGCGGACTCCGGTCTGCAGGGCCAGCCCGATCTCCTGGATCAGGTCGTCGGCGTGCAGCCCGAGGATGGTGGCGCCGAGGAACTCCTCGGTGTCGCCATCCACCAGGATCCGCATCACGCCGACCGTTTCGCTCTCCAGCAAGGCCCGGGTCACACTGCTCATCGGCACCTCGGCCTTGAGCACCTTGCGGCCGGACTTCCGGGCGTCCTTCAGCGACATGCCGATCCGCCCCAACGGGGGATCGGTGAACATGGCGTACGTCGGCACCCGGCCGTCCACCGTACGCGGCGGGGCGAGCAGGATCTGCGCGTCCTGGTACGAGGTGTGGGTGAACGCCCCGTGGCCGTTGACGTCACCGAGGGCCCACACGCCGGGGACCGAGGTCCGGAACCGGCCGTCGATGACGAAGAAGCCGCGCTCGTCGGTCTGGATTCCGTGGTCGCCGAGCAGGTCGGAGTTGGAACGCCGGCCGGTGGCGATCAGCAGGTGGCTGCCGGTGACCGTACTGCCGTCGTCGATCTCGACCTCGACGCCGTCGGCGTGCGGACGAACCCTGACCGGGCGACCGGACCGGAGGGAGATGCCCTCCTCGGTAAAGATGTCGGTGAGGATCTGGATCACGTCGTCGTCCTCGCGGCCGGCGATGCCACTTCCGACGATCATGGTGACCTCTGATCCGAACCTGCGGAACATCTGGCCGAACTCGCACCCGATGTAGCCGCCACCCACCACGATCAGGTGGGCCGGCAGCTCGTTGAGCGCCAGCAGCTCGACCTCGGACATCGCCTCGACCTCGTCCAGACCCGGGATGTCGGGGCGCGAGGCCCGGCCACCGAGGTTGAGATAGACCTGGTTCGAGGTCAGCACCTGACCGTCGGTGGTGACCTCGTGCGGCTTGCCGTCCGGGTAGGTCCGCAGCCGAGCGGTGCCGTGCAGGTAGTCCATGCCATCCACGCTGGTGATCCAGTCGTCCAGCGACTTCTGCAGCGTGCCGATGATGTCGCGTACCCGGCCGATCGCCGTTGGGAAGTCGACCGTGACCTCGCCCGTGTGCACGCCGTACAGGCCGGCCCGGCGAGCCTGGTGGGCGACGGTGGCGGTGGCCCGGAGCGCCTTGGTCGGCTTGCACCCGTGATTGAGACAGGTGCCTCCGGGCCGCTCCATCTCGATGATCGCCACGTGCTTGCCGTCCCGGACCAGTGAGTCGGCCACCCCGGGTCCAGCCTGGCCGGCGCCGATGACGATCGCGTCGTACTGAGTCATTGCGTTGAGCCCTTTCCGGTCATTGGCTCAACCTAGTGCGAACCCGGCGGCGGCAGCAGGATGGACCCGGCTAATCGTTCGCTTACGTCCGGTGGCGCGCCGACCGCCAGACCGGCCATTCCGAATCGCCGACCGCAGGTTGGCATTTTCCGCGACCTTCTGTTTACACTCGTGCGGCGCAAGATAACGTTTTGGTCTCGGTCAACTCGGGGGAGTGAGAAGCTCAGTGGTTCAGTCACGTCCGCGAAGGGCGCTCCGACCTCCCTTCGCAGTTCGCATTGCCCGGGTTGCTGCGCCCATCGCGGTGGTGAGTATGTTCGGGGTCGGCGTTGCCGCCGCCTCCTGGCCCGGAGACCAGAGCCAGATCGCCTATCCGGCCCCGGCAGTCGACCGGCCTTCGGTGGTCGCCTCGGTTCCGACGCCCGTGGACCAGCCGGTGCTTCGCCGGCCCAGCAGCCAAAGCCCGACGACGAAGCAGGAGCCGACCAAGGCGAAGCCGGCTGCAAAGGGGAAGCGGAAGGCCAAGCCGGTCGTCAAGCCCAGTCCGGTGCCGACACCGGCGTTGAAGGTGATCGGCAGCAAGTACGCCACAGCCTCGTTGAACGTACGCACGGCACCGGACCGGAACTCCCATGTGGTGGCGGTCGTCCAGGCCGGAACCAAGCTGTCGGTGACCGCCGCCGTGCACGACGGCTTCCGCTTCATCTCCTACGCCGGCCGGGGCCGATGGATCAGCAACAAGTACCTCTCCAACGACAAGCCCAAGACCTCAACCGGCTCGGGCGGCGGCAGCCGCGGCAGCGGCGGCATCTCGGCGGCCCCCTGCCCGGGTGACTCTGCCATGGAGTCCGGGCTCACCCGGGACGCGATCCGGGTGCATCGTGCGCTCTGCGCCCGCTACCCGCAGATCAGCGCCTTCGGCGGCCTGCGACGCGGCGATGACGGCTTCCACGGCACCGGCCAGGCCGTCGACGCGATGATCTCCAACTCCTCGGTCGGCTGGGACATCGCCAGGTGGACCCGTGCCAACGCCTCCAGGCTCGGGGTGAGCGAGGTCATCTACTCCCAGCACATCTGGACCGTCCAGCGCTCCTCGGAGGGCTGGCGGCCCATGGCTGACCGAGGTTCGACCACCGCAAACCACTACGACCATGTGCATGTTTCGGTCTACGGGAACCGGGGTACGACCTGACCTTCGTGGCGGTTCACTCGACCAGCACTCGGCGAGATGACGGTTGTTTCACGCCTTGGGGGTTCTGCTTGTGAACCGTCTGGGGCCGACTTAAGGTTCTTTCATGGTGGACACCTACCAGGTGGTGCTGGGTGGCATCGCCGTTTCCATCATGGTGCTGGTCCCGATCTGCTGCATATTCCTCTGGGACCTGCTGGCGGGCCGCTGGGACGCAAGCATCAGACGTTGGCGCGAGAACCGCGCCGCCAAGGTCGCCCATCGCAAAGGGGTCCGGGCGCTCAAGACTCAGCAGGGCGTGCCCATCGAGCAGCTCGCCGCGGACCTACGCCGGCTGCGCGCCCTGCTCGGCCAGGATGAGCATCGTTCGGCCGCCCACCAGATCGGCAACCGGCTCGCGTACGACCGGCTGATGATCCAGATCTGCCAGATGCTCGACATCGAGCACGAGCTGGGTGGCGACTCGATCGGTGTGGAACGTGACATCGAACGCTTCCGGTTGGAGGCGGAGCTGGAGCGGGCCGGGGTGGTGCTGAGCGACCGCCGGTACGGCCAAGCCGCCTGATCACCTGTTAGGAAACCGGTCACAGACGACAAGGAATGGGGCGGCGGATTCGTGTCGTCTGTGACCGGTTTCCGGAGCGAGGGATCAGGTCAACCCGTACGCCGCAGCAGGGCCAGCAGCAGGTCGACCACCGCCGGCAGCAGCAGGGCCACTCCGAGCATCAACCCTAGGCAGTTCAGCACCAAGAACAGCGCCGTCCAGATGCCGGCTGGCACCCGGGTCAGCCGGGCCAGCTGGTCGGCATCGGAATGTGCCGCCCGGCCGCGGCGTCGCGAGCCGATCAGCTCCAGCACCGGTTTCGGGGCCGAGAGCAGCAGGATCCAGGTCACCAGGTACGCGACCACGGCCTGGGCCGGCGCCGAGGCGTACCAGCTCACCGCGACGAGTCCGCTTGCCGCCGCCACGAGAATCCAGAACCCGGCGAAGTTGCGGATCCGCAGCAGCATCAGGGCCAGCAGGATCACCAGCAGCCAGAGCAGACCCAGGCTGTAGCCGACGATCAGCAGCGCGCCTGCCCCCAACCCGAGCAGTGCCGGTGCGAGGTAGCCGGCCAACAGCATCGCGATCATGCCCGGACCGCTGGGCCGCCCGCTGGACACGGTGAGCCCGGAGGTGTCGGAATGCAGCCGGATGCCCTGCAGCCTCCGGCCCGCGAGCAGCGCTGCCACGGCGTGACCGCCTTCGTGGGTGATGGTGACCAGCATCCGGGTGTACGGCCAGGCGGCCCGGGACACCACCAGGGCCAGAGCGACCGCCGCCGTCAGCGTGACCAGCACGGCCGGCGGTGTGGGCTGCACCGAGGTCGCCCGGCGCCAGATCTCGGCGAACAGTTCCAAGATCAGCCGAGGAGGACCGTACGGCGCTCGCCACTGCGCAGCGTCCGGCCTACCACAGCGGCGAGCACTACGACGATGGCCAGCACGACGGCCAGCCGAACAGCGTCGGCGTAAGTGGCGACAGCGACGGCGATGAGTCCCCAGAACGCCGCGAGCAGGAAGCCCACGATGGCTGCCAGCCGGCCGACGACGAACAGCGACGCGATGGTCGCGCTGAGCACCAGGGCGACGCCGACCTCGCTCATCTGGCGGCTGGTCTGCGACATCCCCCAGGAACGGAACATGGCGCCGAAGCCGGCAGCTGAGGCGACCGTCGCCCAGCCCAGGTAGATCATCACCGGCAGCCGGAAGGCGAACCGCTCCGCGGCAGTCTCGGCGGGTCCGAGCTCGGTGAACCGGCGGGCCACGAAGATCAGGCAGAGCACCAGCATGAGAATCACGACCTGCGACAGCCAGATGACCCGGGTGCCGAAGATCGGCACCCACACTGTGCTGGCGGTGAACGCGCCGACCAGCCACCAGCCGGTCCTGCGGTGCAGCGTCCGGGGCAGCTGCTTGGGCAGCAGCTGGTAGACCGCCAGCACCAGCGAGCCCGCGTAGATCACCGCCCAGATCGCGAACGCCCACCCAGCCGGAGTGACCGGGCTGAGGTTGGCGTCGGAGATCGGTTTCTGGTCCGCCTCGGGGCCCATGGCCAGCCTGGTGACCGGGCCGGACAGCACCTGTGCCACGGCCATCACGGCCACCAGGACGGCGCGAGTGCGGTCACTCGACTTGACCATGCGGCTCCCTTCGCACGGGCTCGACCCTATCTTCATTCCGAAACCGGTCACTAACGACACAAAATCCGGCCGATTCCGTGTCGTTAGTGACCGGTTTCGGGATGGGGGAGGGGCTGGTCAGCTGCCCGGGATGAGCGAGACCTTGATCGAGCCCGACTGGTCGGCGACGGCGTCCAGGCCCTGCTGGAAGTCGGTCAGCGGCAGCTGATGGGTGACGATCTCGGACAGCGGGAGTCGATCGGAGTCCAGCATCCGGGCTGCCGCCGGCCAGCAGTGCGGCCCGAGGTGAGCACCCAGCACGTCAAGCTCCTTGTCGTCGCTGATGATGCTCCAGTCCACGCTGGCATCGGCGCCGAAGACGCTGTACTCCACGTAGGTGCCCAGCTTGCGCAGCAGCTGCAGCCCCTGGCCCACTGCAGACGGGTGGCCGCTGGCCTCCAGGTAGACGTCGGCGCCGTAGCCCTCGGTCAGGTCACCGATTCCGGCGACCACGTCGTCGCTGCCGATGTTGAGCGTTTGCGTCGCGCCGCATTTCCTCGCCACGGCCAGCCGAGCGTCGGAGAGGTCGAGGGCGACCACCTCAGCCGGGAACTTCGCGGCGGCGCCGGCGATCATCGCCAACCCGATCGGGCCGCAGCCGGCGACGACCACGACGTCACCGAAACTGATCCGGGCTCGCTCCACCGCGTGCAGCGCACAGGAGAGCGGTTCGATGAACGCCGCGTGTGCGGCCGGCAGCTGGTCGCTGACCCGGTGCACCAGCGCGTCGGCCGGAAAGATCATGTACTCCGCCATCGCGCCTGGCGTACGCCGCTTGAAACCGTAGATGTCGTGCGGCGCGCACATCCAGTACTGGCCGCGGCGGCAGTAGCGGCACTTCCAGCACGGCACGATCTGCTCCGAGGTCACCCGATCGCCGACGGAGACGTTCCAGCGCTTGGCCGCGGACTCGTCGAGCTCGACGACCCGGCCGACAAACTCGTGCCCCGGGATCACCTCGGTCTCGCAGTACGCCGGGCGCTGCTCATCACCCCAGAACTTGGCCGCCCCGTGGTAGCACTTCAGGTCGCTCGCGCAGATGCCGACGGCCTCGACCTCGACCAGCGCCTCTCCTGGGCCGGCCTGGGGGCGCGGCACGTCTTCGAGTCGATAGTCCCGGGGGCCGTGGTTGACGACTGCCTGCATGGTGTCCGCCATACAGGGACGGTAGCCCTACAGGCCGCCGGTGCTCCACAGCAGTCCGCTGGCACCGCCGAGCCGGGCCGCGTACGCGACCGCCTGGGCGTCGGTCAGCCCGCTGACGTAGTCGAGAATGCCGCGCCCCCGGCCCATCCGGGCCAGTTCGGCGTCGGTACTGCGGCCGTCGAGCCAGTGCGGCTGCTCGCGGGCGATCCGCTCGTATCCCCGGGTTGCCGCCAGCACCAGGTCGACGAGGCGGCGCGGTGCGCGTACGGCGTCCCCCCGGTCGGACAGCCAGTTGTCGAAGGCGACGACCAGCTGCTCGATGGTCTGCTCCTGGCCGCGTTGCAGCATGGCCAGATCCGGTCGCTCCAGGATGAAGTACTGGTTGACGAACTTCAGCACCGAGACCTGGTGCCAGGCGGCGCCGCTCAGCCCGACGTAGCCGGAACGGACCGCAGGCTCTCGGTTGACTTGCACCGAGGAGGTCAGCCGCTCGATCCACCGTCCGGTGAAACCGGAGGCAGCCCGGTCAGCCAGCATCGACCCGTCGTACGGCCGGGCCAGCACGCCGTCCACGAACTCTTCCCCGACGCTGGCCACCGCGGCAGCGAACGTGTCCTCGTCGAAGATCCAGGAGTCGCGGTCCGCCAGCCGCCGGCGCAGCCGCTCCAGCCCCGTCCCAGGCTGTCGGTCCGCCCCGGCGAGCTCGGACTCCTCCATCTCGGCGAGCTTCTTCCGATCGGCCTCCCAGGACCGGATCTCTCCCGAAACGGGGGAGAACTGCAACACTCCCGACCGGTGGAAGTCCTCCACGTCGTGCAGCGAGTAGGCGATGTCGTCGGCCAGGTCCATCACCGAGCACTCCAGACTCTGCCGGCCGGGCGGCAGGTCGGGAAATGCGCGCAGTGCGTCCAGCATCTCCGGCAGGTCGATCAGGTAGCAGGAGAACTTGGCCGCGCCCAGCCCGTCCCGCCCGCGGCCGGCCCCGCGCGGCGGCGTCGGCCAGTCGGTGGGATGCGGGTCGGGATAGTGCAGCCGGGCCCACGGATACTTCAACACCGCCGCCCGTACGGCCGCGGTCAGGTTGAGCCCGACGTCACCGGGCCCGTGCACCTCCACCTCGGTCAGGATGCGGAAGGTCTGCGCGTTTCCCTCGAAGCCGTCGGTCAGTCCGAACCGCTCCCGGGCCAACCGGTCCAGCACACGCTCGCCGAGGTGCCCGAAGGGCGGGTGGCCAAGGTCATGAGCGCTCGCTGCGGCCTGCACCACGACGTGGTCGAGACCGCCCAGCGCGCGGGCCAGATCTGGATCCTCGGTTTGCAGCAGGCGCACGGCGATCGCTCGGGCAACCGCGGTCACCTTGATCGTGTGGGTCAGCCGGTTGTGCACCACGCCGCTCATCGCTCCGGCAGTGATCACCTGGGTCACCTCGGCCAGCCGGGAGAACGACCGCGCGAAGCGGATCCGCTCCAAGTCCGATCGGAACTCCGACTCACTGGAGGCGTACGGGCGCTCAGGTTCCGGCCTGGCGCGGGCAAGCCGGGGATCCACGGGAAGCACACTATGCTCACCCGAGCCTGTCGGAGGCGAGTCGAGCTTCAGTAGGGTGACTGACGTAGCCAGCCCCGACGAAGTGAGGGATGTAGATGAACGGGCCCGTCGACGCCACCGGCACCAACGCCTGGGACATACTCGAGGCGCTGCACTCCTCGTTCGACCCGGACCTGCGGGCCTGGTTCGCCGCCGATCCGGAGCGGGCGGAGAGGTTCACCTTCACCGCCGGTGACCTGTACGTCGACCTGTCCAAGAACCTGATCAACGGCGCGATCCTGCACGCCTTGGTGGACCTGGCCGACCAGGTGGGCCTGGAGGAGCGGCGGGACGCCATGTTCGCCGGAGAGCACATCAACGTCACCGAGGACCGTGCGGTGCTGCACACGGCCCTGCGGCTGCCCCGCGACGCGACCCTCGTGGTGGACGGCGTCGACGTCGTGCCGCAGGTACACGAGGTGCTGGACAAGGTGTACGCGTTCGCCAACCAGGTGCGCAGCGGCGAGTGGACCGGGGTCACCGGCAAGCGGATCGAAACGATTGTCAACATCGGGATCGGTGGCTCCGATCTCGGCCCGGTGATGGTCTACGAGGCCCTGCAGCCGTTCGTCCAGCCGGGGCTGTCCTGCCGGTTCGTGTCCAACATCGATCCGACCGACGTGGCCGAGAAGACCGGTGACCTGGATCCGGAGACGACGCTGTTCATCGTGGCGTCCAAGACGTTCACCACGTTGGAGACGCTGACCAACGCCCGGCTCGCTCGGTCCTGGTTGCTGGACGAGCTGCGGAAGTCCGGGGCGATCGAGCAGGGCGAGGAAGCGGCTGGTCAGGCGGTGGCCAAGCACTTCGTGGCCGTGTCGACCGCGCTGGACAAGGTCGCGGCATTCGGCATCGACCCGAAGAACGCGTTCGGGTTCTGGGATTGGGTGGGCGGCCGCTACTCGGTGGACTCGGCGATCGGCACGTCGGTGGCGGTGGCCATCGGGCCGGAGAACTTCGCCGATTTCCTCGCCGGGTTCCACCTGATCGACCGGCACTTCGCCGAGACCGAGCTGGAGCGCAACGTGCCCGCCCTGATGGGCCTGCTCAACGTGTGGTACCGGAACTTCTTCCGCGCGGGCACTCATGCGGTGCTGCCGTACGCGCAGTACATGCACCGCTTCGCCGCGTATTTGCAGCAGCTGACCATGGAATCCAACGGCAAGCGGGTCCGCTGGGACGGATCGCCCGTGGACACCGACACCGGGGAGGTCTTCTGGGGGGAGCCGGGAACCAACGGGCAGCACGCCTTCTACCAGCTGATCCACCAGGGCACCCAGATGATCCCCTGCGACTTCATCGCCGTCGCCACGCCCGCGCACCCGCTGGTGGACGGCGACAACGACGTACACGAACTGTTCCTGGCGAACTTCTTCGCTCAGACCGCGGCCCTGGCGTTCGGCAAGACCGCGGAGGAGGTCCGCAACGAGGGAACCCCGGAGCCCATCGTCCCGGCCAGGATGTTCCCCGGCAACCGGCCGACGACCTCGATCATGGCTCCGGCGCTGACCCCGTCCGTGGTCGGGCAGCTGATCGCCCTGTACGAGCACATCACCTTCACCCAGGGCGTGGTCTGGGGTATCGACAGCTTCGACCAGTGGGGCGTCGAGCTCGGCAAGCAGCTGGCCCTTCAGGTGACCCCGGCGGTCGCCGGCGATGAGGAGGCGCTGGCCAAGCAGGACTCCTCAACGAGGTCCCTGATCACCTACTACCGGGCGCATCGACAGCGTTAATCGCCTCTTCACCCACTTGTCAGAAACTCAGCGGGACATAGCTCGCCGAGTTTCTGACAACTTTGGGGTGTGGGGCTTAGACCTCCGAGATGGGCTCGTCGGAGACGGGCTCGCCGAAGTCGGGTCCGGCGGCCCGTAGCTTGTCGACCTCTTCCATCGCGCCTCGGAGGTCGGCCAGCCAAGACTCGGCGTGATCGCCGACCAGTTTGACCGCCCAGGCGAGCGCCTCCGAGCGTGACCGCGCTACGCCGGCGTCGACAAGAGTGTCGAGCACCTGGCGCTCCGGCTGACGGAGCCGGGTCATCACCGGCACCGATATGTGGGTGAACAGCGCCCTGGTGTCGCCCAGCTCGGCTCCCCAGGAGACCTTGCGCCGGTAGCGCTCCTGCGCCTCCTCGGCGATCTCAATCCGCTTGGCTCGGGTGTCTGCCCGGAACCTGCTGATCCGCCCTTCGGCGGCTGCTCCTTCGTCGGCCGTCTCATCGGCCAGGGTGCCGATGACGGTGATCTCCTCGCGGTCGACCGTCACAGTCACCGAGGTGAACCATTCGCTGGGCAGCCGGCCCTCGAACCAGGCCTGTGCGTCGTCCGCGGGCGGCAGGTCGACGTTCTGCCAGCCACCGGGACGGCCGAAGCCTCCGCGGCGTCCCCCGCGGCGGCCACGCCCGCGCTCCTCACCCTCCTCAGATTCGGGCCCTCGTCCGCGACCGCGGCCGCGGTGCTCATGTTCATGTTCATGCCAATACATGGCATCTCCCTTCATTACGTGATTACAGCATTACATGACTACAGCTGCAACACAACAGTCAACAACGCTGGGGGCCTCCTTCTTCCGCCTGCGTTGCTCAGACCCGCGTCGGCCGGCCCGGCTCCCGTCTTTCCGCACAAGGCCGCAAATGGGGGTCGGTTCTGGTCAAACAGGCGACGTCCTTCCGCACAAGGCCACATGTGGGGGCGGATCTGGTCAAACGCGTGCCGTTCTTCCGCACAAGGCCGCAAATGGGGGCTGGATCTGGCCAAACAGCCGCCGTCCTTCCGCACAAGGCCACATGTGACGTTGACCCGAACCAGTTGCCGGCGACGTCAGCGGGCCAGCGCCTCCGCAACACTGTTCTCAGGCCGTCCCAGCACCGGGTCGCGGCGTGTGATCAGGTCGATCACCGTCTTCACACAGGCCAGTTGGTCGCGGATTACGCCGCGTCTCCAGGCCTGCCCATGGCGCACACTGTCGTCACCGACCCCGTTCGCATCGATCCCCAGCGCCCGGCAGGTGGCCACCGCCCGCGGCAGATGGTAGCCCTGGGTCACCACGATCAGCTGCTCGATCCCGAAGATGCGCAACGCCCGGGCGGCCGAGTCGTAGGTGTCGAATCCGGCGTGGTCGGCGATCACGGCCTCGGCCGGCATGCCGGCGTTGATCAAGTACGTGCGCATGGCC